>NZ_JBAKAZ010000059.1:0-18201 GCF_038155185.1 Psychromonas aquatilis | reverse complement strand
CAATGGATATCATTCAATTAAAGAAGCAGCGCTGGATATCAGCGCTTACTTAATGCATTACTATAACTTGCGTAGACCACATAGTTATAACAACGGATTTTCTCCTGCGAAAGCGGAAGAAAACCTTAATTTAATGTCCAGAATTAGTTGACCACAACATTTCGTCTCTCATAAGGGTATTGAAGGGTCATCAATCGTGCCATTTGTTATAGAAACAGGTAAGTTTTGGGATCAACCTATCGGCTCAAGTTTCCCTAGTTTTAGAAAATATATAGGTAAAGTCTTATGTGGTTTATTTAAAACTGAGTTCGATGACACTGTAGTTATAGGTGAGTTATTTGCAAAATAGAGTTAAGTGATTTAGCTTCTCAGCCTCACTTGTTGAGCTTTTAAGGTGTCATAAGGAAAGAACGTGGTTAGGTCTTGATTGTTGTCCTTTTTAACAATGCGTGACAACTCCTTTTTGTCTTTATTCTGATTGTGGCTAAGCTTATTATGTGTTTTATCATAAATAGGTGATGCTATGGCTAGGCCGTTACGACTGGAGTTTGCAGGTGCTTTATATCATGTTACTTCTCGACGGAATGAACGAAAGCCAATTTATTTAGAAAAGTCTGATTTTGAGACGTTCCAGGGGTTATTAGGGGAGGTATGTAAATGTTATCATTGGATTATTCATTCATTTTGCTTGATGATAAACCATTATCATTTATTGGTTGAAACGCCTGATGCTAATTTAAGCAAAGGAATACGGTAATTAAATGGTATTTATATGCAGTTGATTAACCGAAAATATCACCGAGTTGGACATCTATTCCAAGGTCGCTATAAAGCTATTTTGGTTGATAAAGATGCCTACTTATTAGAATTGAAACGGTATATTATTTTAAACCCAATACGCGCTAGAATGGTTGATAGTTTAGATGAATAGCCTTGCAGCTGTTGGTACTTTACTATGGGGGGGTTACCAGTGCCTCCATGGTTTGCAATCGATGCCATGTTATTACAATTTGCTAATACTAAGGTAGCGTCAAGGTACGCGTTTTCAAAATTTGTTGAAGCGGGAAAGGGGATTAGTCCTTGGGATAATATCTCGAATCAAGTGTTTCTAGGTGATGATGACTTTGTACAAACAAATTTAAACTTATTGTAAGCATAAACTGTGGGGGCTGAAATTCCTAAAAAGTAAAAGCATAAAGCCGCTTTATCACTGGCAAAGTATGTCCAATTAAATGAAAAACGTGACGATGCAATATGTGCAGCTTATTTATCTGGCGGGTATACATTGAAAGAAGTTGGTGATTATTTTAAGCTGCATTACTCCCGTGTTAGTAAGAAAGTGGCAAAAAGAAGGACTTAACTAAGTTAAAGGATGACATTATGACAAAGTTTAAATACGCTTCATTTAATCAATCCCCTTTACAAGAAAACACTAAGCACCAATTTGCCATGAATCATGCACTACAGCTGTTTAAGGCTAATGCTGTTTATAGTTTTATCCCTAAAAATGGCTGCTCGACCTTGCGCTTATCTGTGGCTGTCGCGAATGGTTGTATTGATGATATTGAGCAAGGCCACTGGATACATAAAAATAATCATACCTTTAATCCTACGTTGGCTGAGGCTGTTAAAGCAAATTATCAATTTGTTATTTTACGTTGTCCGTTTAGGCGCTTAGCCAGTGTTTTTTTAGATAAGTTTGTCGCAAAAGAACCGCCAGCTTGGGCTTATAGAGATTTGTTGGAGCGCCGTATTGAGTTAGATGATTTAACCTTTACTGATTTTGTTTTATCTTTAAGGCAATCACAGGTGTTTAAGAGCGACATTCATTGGTGTCCTCAAGTTGATTTTTTATTGTATGAAAATTATTCTGATTATTTTGCATTAGAAAATTTTCCCAAGGTGAAAAAAACATTAAAAGAAAAAATTAACTTAGATATTATTGACGCAAGGCCTTTGACTGCTCATGGCATTGATGGTTATGCGTTGTTGAGTGATGGTGATTATAGTCAAATGCAAGCTTTTGATATTGCATTATTAAAACGTCAAGGTCAGTGTCCGGCACCCGCTTCGTTATATACACCTGAACTTATCGAGGTTGTTAAAGACTTATATCTTCAAGATATTGCGCTTTATAAAAATAAATGTGGTGTTAATAACTTGCTTTTTTCTGTATAAAATTAATGAGCTAAGTTTAATAATAGGATTTTTATGAAAAAAGCTATCATATCGTCAGTATTAAGATTGGTCCCTAAGCGTTTACAACTTCGCGCTTTATGTAGTGCTTTAAATTATATTTGTAAAGATCAGTCATTACAGTCATTAGAAGGGCAAGTGATTAAGCTTAACGTAAGCGATTTAAAGAAAAGCTGGTTTGTCATTTGCTTAGATAAACAATTTCAATCGGTTAAAAGTAAAAAAGCTGATTTAGAAGTGAAAACGACGTTTGCTATTACATTGAAACTGCAAGATAAAGCGCTGTTAATGGAATCGATCACCAATGGTGATGTTGTGTTAATAGGAGAACCACAGTTAGTTAACGAAGCAAAGCGTTTATTGAGCAATCTTGAACCGCAGCGTTTAATTAATTTATCTAACCACTTTTTTAAGTTTTTAAAAATAAAATCGCCGCATTCGCCACGTTTGGATATTAATCAAGTGTCATTAAGTGATTTAAAAACGCCTGCAGATGTCGATTTTATTATTGGTGAAGCGATTAAGTTAGAGTCTCATGATCTTGAAAAATCTTTGTCATTAATGTTATTAGCAAAAAACGTTAGACCTAATGGCCAATTGGTGGTTAAAAAGGTTGCTGAATATCAGCAAAAAATGGGTCAAGAGTAGCGAAGCAATAAGCAATAAGCAATAAAGAATAAACAAATAAACCATTAAAAAGTGATTTTAAACTCAGTTATATATTGATGGTTACTGTTTGGCTGGATATACTGTAATAATTATTACAATAAAATAAACGTGTTAAATTCAATGGAATGAAATTCACTGCTATAAATGAGTGTCATTATCATTTTTTCTTATTTTAAAACAAGGAGTGTTCATTAATATGAATAACCCGATTAAATCAGCTATAAATCAATTATCTAATAATGCATTATCAAAAAAAGCCTTACAGAAGCAGTATGATGTTATCGCTAATGCTAATTTGTTTGATGAAGAGTATTATCAAGTACCAGCCAGCGAATCCGATTTATATGAAGATAAGTTAAGTCATTTTCTCAATGTGGGTTGGAAAGCTAACTTAGACCCATCACCTTATTTTTCTTGCCAATATTATCTATATAAAAACCCTGATGTTGCAGAAGAGGGGATCAATCCTTTGGTACACTACATTATTAATGGTGAAAAAGAGAGCCGTTCGCCTAATGTGCACTTTAATCCATTCGATTATTTAGCATTAAATCCTGATTTAGCTGAGCTTGAGTCGACCTTATTATTTCACTATATTCAGTTTGGTATTAATGAAGGCCGCGTGTTTCGTGAAAAGCCTTTAATAAACCAGGGTGAAACTGCTAGCGAGTAATTTCAGTAAAGATATTTTTTTGACTTAGTATATTAAGATTGATGGGAATTATCTCATCATGATTTTTTATTTTACCACTTCTTATTTTATTATTTCTTATAAAGAGCAATTTATGTCAGTTACATCATTGCAACAGTTAGGGACGACATTGATCTCCCCAGCACTTACTTTTTTTAATCAGCAACTATCAGAAAGCTTATCACCTAAGACTCGGTTGTTTTTTTTAGCGCGTGAAGGGTATTGGTTTAGCCGTTCTTATTCTGCTTATTGTGAAACGATGAAGATTGAGGATACGAGCCAATATATGTTGGTTTCAAGGGCTTTCTTGTTCAAAATTGGTTTAACCGAGCCTAAAACTTTTTCGTATTCATTAAACTTTAAGTTTGAAGGAAGTTTATATGAACTAATGCGCAGCCGCTTTATGTTAAGCGATGTGAGTTTAAACAATGTTTTTACCAATAAACAACAAGAACAACATATTTCCTTACCAGAAGATCTTGAAAAAATTTCTACCTTGTTAGTACAAAAGCAACTAAAGTTAAAACCCATTATCGAACCAACTAGTTTAGCTTATCAGCAATATTTGACGTCTATTGGCTTTTTTGAAGAAGAGACGGTTCATGTTGTTGATCTTGGCTATAGTGGCACCATTCAAACCTTATTAACTATTTTGTTTAAAAAGAATACAAAAGGCCATTATTTAATTGCTTCTAAACCTGGGGTGCATAGTATCGAAGAAAAAAATGTGACGATGGCGGGGTACTTAAAGGAAGGAGTTAAGATGGGAGGAGGATATATTCCTTTAGACCGCTCAATGTTTTTAGAGGCATTACTCACTGCGCCTGTTGGGCAATTTCAAGATATCCGCTTAAGCCCGCTAAAAAAAGATACTTTTGATATTTATTATGGCCGTAAAGTGGTTTCTCAGCATCAGTTTCATTTGCTAGAGCAAGTATGCCAAGGTGCGATTAAGCAAATGCAGCAATACTTATCAGATGGTGTTAGTTTTTCTGCTCAAGAGGTGGAAAAACTGTACAGCACTTTCGTGACAAAAAAAGGCATGTTACCACGTGATAGCTGGCCGCTTTTCACTATTGATGATGATATTGCAAGCGAAGGTACGATTAATGGTTTGGACTTTTTTGGACTTAAATTATGAATTATCGATTACTGATTAAGCGTATTCCTTTTGTAGGGAATGCGATAAAAAATAACCCTAAATTAATGCAGACTGCATTGAAGATGGAAAACCAGTTAATTAAACCATCTGACGAGCAATCAGAACAAAGCAAACAAAGTATGGAAGTTCACGTGTCGACAACAATGTCCAATAACCCTGATTTATTAAATGATGCTAAAAAGCATGGACTTTTTGATTTTGAATGGTATTGCGATGTGCAAGATAAACCATTTGATTCTGAAACTTCTGCATTTAATGATTACCTTAATAAGAGCCGCTTTTCTAGCGTTAGTCCAAGTCCCGCTTTTAATAACTGGGATTATTTAAAAAATAATCTTGATGTTTATCACTTTGGAAGTAGCCCGCTTGAACATTATATTAGCTCTGGAATTGATGAGGGGAGAATTAATAATCCCTTTAGCCCTCGTTGGGAACCAACAGATAAGTTAAACACTGATTTTGATCTTGAGCTGGTTAAAAAGCAAAAAGTTGCTGTGTGCTTACATGTTTTCTATGCGGATTTCTTCGATTATTACCAACAATGTTTATCTCATTTTCCCGTAAATGTTGATCTATTTATTTCGGTCAGTGATGTTGCTTTGAAAACGGTTGCCGTTGAAAAGCTAGGTTCATTAGAAACGGTTAATAATATCGAAGTCGTTGCAGTTCCAAATCGAGGACGAAACTTTGGGCCGATGTTGGTAGAGTTTGGTCAACAGCTTTTAAACTATGATTTATTTTGTCATTTACATTCTAAAAAATCACTCTATTCAGGTCGCCCACAAACGCAATGGGCAGATTATTTAGGTGAATTTTTATTAAATGATGCGAATGTTATTGGTAAAGCAATCACACATATGACAAAAGATAAAGAGTTTGGTATTTACTATCCGACCTCATTTATGATGATGCCAGACTGGGTTAATCATTGGTTAAAAAACAAACCCTTTAAAAGTAGATTTTTTGAAGAATGGGATATAAAAGATAATTCAGATTTTATTGCGTACCCTGCGGGTGGTATGTTTTGGGCTAAGCCAGATGCACTAAAGCAATTGCTTGATAAAGAATATAAATACGAAGACTTTCCTGCTGAGCCTTTACCTAATGATGGTTCTGAACTTCATGCGTTAGAGAGATGTTTAGGGTTATTGGCAGAGCGTAATGGCTTTAAGCAACTATTCTATTACCCTGAACTAGGCCGTTTTACTGAAGATAAAAGCCATATTTTTGCTAATTATATTAGTAGCCAAGAACAGCTACTACATAAAATTCAAATGTTTGATATTATTTCATTCGATGTGTTTGACACGCTAGTACGCCGTACTCATTATGTGCCAGATTATGCAAAATTAAAACTCGGTCAGCGTCTAGTGGAGCAAGGTGTAGTCGATGATGCGCATGATTTTATTAAGTTACGAAATCAAGCTGAGTTTGAAGTACGTAAAGCGAAGAACTTTAAAGGCGATGTTTCTATCATTGAAACTTATCAGCAATTGGGTAAAAGCCAAGGGTGGGACGAACAAACCTCAATACATTATTCTGAATTAGAGTTTGCTTACGACCTAGATATGATCCGCAGTAAAGATGAAGTAGTCGACATATTAAATACGTTAATCGGTCGTGGAAAATCTATTTATATTATTTCCGATACGTATTATTCAGAGCACCAAATTGTAATGATGCTGCGCAAAGCGGGTGTCACCAATGGGTATAAACTATTTGTTTCATCTGAGCTTGGGTTAAGAAAAGACAGTGGTACTATGTGGGCTTATATGAAAGAGCATTTAGTAGATAAAGGCTCATTTGTTCATATTGGTGATAATGCCGTGGCCGATGCACAAATACCTGGCGATTTTGGGCTAACCAATTTGCATATTTTGAATCCAATGGATAAATGGCAAGCCGCAGGTTGGGATGACCCATTTAGCAATGGCAATGCATTAAACGAACAACAAATTTTAAAATGGGGACCGCTGATCAGTCAGTTCGGCCGCTTCCCATTCTTAGGCGAGTAATTTTAAAATATGAATATAAATCTAAACCAACCAAAAACGATTATTTTTCATCCTGGGATCGGCAAGACAGCGACCAGTGCAATACAAAATATTGGCCTAAAATTAGCTACGGATGATAATGACCAAGCTTGTTTTTCACCTTACGGTGTTTTTGGGGGGGCGCATAATCATTTGGCATCTAATCACCCTGAATTTTCAAAAGATAAATTTGAAGAACAATGGAGAGAGCTTTTAACATTCGCTGCAAACAGAAATAGTAGCACTGTCATCTCAAGTGAATTTCTGATCAGAGATAACCCTAAACATATTGAATTGATGTTGACTCAAGCTCAAGAACAAGGAATTGAAATGAAGGTGGTAGTGGCTGTTAGAAATTATACTGACTATTTACTATCAGCTTTTTTACAAGCAGTAAAAGTGAACTGGGGAATTCCTGCTAAAGAAAATATGTTTATGTTTTGTGAGCGAGAGTTAACTCAAATTAGAATGCCTTTATTAGTGAATCATTGGTCAAAACACATTGGTGACGAGAATGTTTACCTGATGGACTACGATAAAGATAAACAAAATTTTGTTAGTTTATTTTTCAAAAACATAGGTGTTGATGTTGATACTGATGATAAAAAAGAAAATAAGGTGAATGAGTCAATTCGTTTAGAAATCGCCCCTATGCTGCGTCATTTTGACCAAGTTAGTTCAAATAAGACGCAGCGTAGCGAATTTATACAGTTTCTCAACTCTCTTGATTATAAAAAGCAATATCTGATAAATACAAAAAATCGTATAGAAAAAGACATTGTATGTAATACTTTTACTCATGATAAAGATCGCCTTTCTGCTAGATATACATGGATTTAAGTTATATGAAGAAACAATATGGGATCCAGTAAGAAAGCGTATTATTTCCACAGATTGGGCTTTGGGTATTAAAGCTAATGAATCTCTGCACAATGTTTATAAACATTGTAAATAAGGGAATAATTATACTGATAACTTAAGTTTTTTCTAAATTTTTATTTTGTAATAGAGGTAATATGATTACGATAGAATATTTGTTTGCAGCTAAGAATCGCGAAGCAGTACGTTTTTTACTACAGCTTCTCGGTGAAGGTTCGGTTTCAATTAAGCACCCTTCACTTGATGTCGAAACCTTTCCAAGGGCTAGTAAAAGAGTAGGAATGGCAAATGTTATACTCTTTTCTGATGAGCACTTAAATAACCACTGGTATTATATTCAGGTGACGAAATTAATTGATGGTTATTATTTGTCAAATAAAGAGTTTTTTAACCCTAGAGATATGCCTGATGTATTGAAGGTTAAGCAATTGATTGACACTAAAAAACTTGTTTTTAATTTAACCTCAAACTCAAATCAAGTAGATGGGTTGATTTTTTCTCAGTGTCGACCTTACCATTATTTTTATGATCAATTTGTTAATTATTTTAAATTATCTTCATTTAAAAATATAGATGACTATTGTTTTACTGATGAAACATGTTTTTATTCACAAACTCCATCAATGTCTTTTAAATCAATAGTTAAGCCGGGTTGTTACTTTTTCCCTTGTACGTTACCTGGCAATTACCATGATAATGATGCAAAAAAAATGCATGATTTTTTAAAAAATAATGCAGAAGTGAAGCACCTTAAAAGTGATTTTACTTTATGGATCGGTATTACGGGTCAAAAGCGTTCTTGGGTCGAGCAGGTTGATGGCTATATAGAAATCATTAAAAATTTATCTGATATGTACAGTTCAATTACCATTATAGTCGATGGTTGGACAAATTATGTTAACGATAGTTCTTTTAATATCGAAGATAATGAAGTTTATGATCTTATCAGAGAAAAATTCACCTCTAATGAAGATATTAATTTTATAAATTTAATTAATAAAGGTTATATGTCAAAAGTCTCTTATGCAAATAATTGTGATTGCTTTATTGCTAATAGTGGGACAGGTTGTATGGTGCCGTTATTGTTTTCTAATATAAAAGGTGTAATACATGGTAATGGAGTATTGAATACATTCAAAAAAATCTACAATGATAATGTTTACTTAGTACCAAAAAATAAAATAATTTCACAACAATCAAAAGTAATAATGGTAAATTCATATTCCATATCCTGGCAGGTTATCTTTAATTTATTAATGAAAGTAATAGGAAATAAAAAACAACTAAATGAGCCAACTCAAAAAATGAATAGTAAATTAGTTTTTGGTAATTTGAGTTTTTCAGATACTACTAAACCAGCTGATGCATTGAGAGATATTGCTTTGGCTTTTGAAGCGTTGGGAGATAAAGAAATGGCTTATACCCTGATGTGCAAAGCTTTAGAGCAAAGGCCAACAGGGCCAGTTATCAAAAAAAAGGTTAGTCAGTTAAAAGTTGAAATAGAACAAGGTATTCAAAATACAAAAAATAAGGAAATATAATGATAAAAAATGTCGCATTTGTGCCTATAAAAATGAACAATGAGCGTTTGCCAGGTAAAAATACTAAAGAGTTTGATAATGGAAAACCTTTAATTTCTTATATTTTAAATTCTCTCCTGAAAGCTGAACATATAGATGAAATTTATGTTTATTGTAGTACAGAGAAAGTTAAAGGCTTCTTACCTGAAGGTGTTAAATTTTTGAAAAGAAGTGCTAACTTAGACTTAGACTCTACAAAAATCAATGAAGTAATGACGGCATTTGCAAACGATGTTCCAGCTAGTAATTATATTCTAACTCATGCTACTGCGCCTTTCATTTCTGTCAATTCTATTAATTCTGCGGTTAAAGCTGTTTCAGAAGAAGGGTTTGATTCTGCTTTAACGGTAGAAGCGAAGCAAGATTTTTTATGGTTAGATAACAAACCTCATAATTATGATGTATGTACTATTCCTAGGACTCAAGACTTATCGCCATTTTTTATAGAAACAACGGGACTATATGTTTATACACAAGACTTAGTAAAACAAAATAGGAGAATTGGAGATAAACCCTTTTTAGTTTCTGTTTCCAAAATAGAAGCAATCGATATTAATGAACCAATTGATTTTGAAATAGCAAATGCAATTGCGGCTTCATTAGATATCTAAGTTGAACTGTTTAAGATTAAGGTGAAAAATGAATTTTTGCGCAGAAATTGTTAACGAAATACGTATACAACTTGAAGAGGTTTATAGCCTAAGGGATAAAATTACTATGAAGTCTGATGGAACTTATGTTTCAGAAGGTGACGTTTTAGTTCAAAATATAGTTTATGAAAGATTAAAAGTTATATTACCTTTCCACCAACTGATTTCTGAAGAAATGGCTCCGTTTAAGGAGGAATGGAATGAGAAAGGTTCTTACGTTGTACTTGATCCTATTGATGGTACTGAGAACTTTGTTTCTGGGCTGATCGAATGGGGTGTAGGCATTTCAATTTATACAGAAGGAAAACATGTAGAGTCATGTATTTATTTGCCTGAACTGGATCAGGTGCAAATAACGGGTATGCCTATTAAAAAGTTTACATCTAGAATTCGAGGTCTGTCTTCATCATTAACTAAACAAGATCTTGAACAATTGCCTGAAGGGTTTGAGTATCGAATTGTTGGTTGCTCTATGTACAATATGTTAAGCGCAATAAAAGGTAGTTTTGCCAGTTTTGAAAACGTAAAAGCAGTTGCTTGTTGGGATATATTACCGGGTTTGAATTTAGCGCTTGAACATGGTGTTGGAGCATTTGTTGATGGTGAAGTCTATACGGGGCAGATACTATTTCCAACAAAAAAATATAAAATATTATTACAATCAGCATGATTAATAGTAATTGTTCTATTGTGTTAATTTATAAGGATATGTATGTGTTTAGTTGATTTGGTTGCTTTGATCAAAGAGTCTCTTGATGACATTTTAAAGTTAAGAAACAATAAAATAAAAAAAGAAGATGAAAGTTTCGTTTCTAAAGGAGACCTACTTGTTCAGGATATTATTTTAGGATTTTGTAATAAAAACTTGCCCAAACATCATATTATTTCAGAAGAGCTTGTCTCTGAAAAAGATAGCGTCTGGGACCATAAAGGGTCTTATATTGTTATAGATCCTATTGATGGCACGGAAAATTTTGTTAGTGGTCTTCGAGAATGGGGAATTGGCATTTCTATTTATACTGATGGCCAACATCAAGAGTCTTGCATCTATTTACCAGAATTAAATGAAGTTGCTATTTCAGGGGCGAGTCTAGAACGATTTGAATCAAGAATACACGGGTTATCCTCCTCTCTAAGTAAGCAAGATTTAGAACAGTTACCTAGTGCTTTTGAATATAGGATAATTGGTTGTTCTATGTATAACATGCTAAGTGCAGTTAAAGGAAGTTACGCGCGTTATGAGAACAAGAAAGGTGCTAATTGCTGGGATATATTACCCGGTCTAAATTTAGGTTTAGAGCATGGCTGTAAAGTTCATGTTGATGGTTTACCTTATGAAGGTCAACTGCTTTTCCCCACTCAAAAATATAAAATAGTAGTAGAGGCATAATTGATAATGACTAATTTTGACACTGTTTACAGTTTATTTAAACTTTCTGGCAAGTCTAAAATCGCAGTAATAGGTAAAGGGCCATCACTTGATAATATTGATCTAAATGTTCTAAATGACTTTTTTGTTATTAATATTAATGATTCAGAAAAAATTTATGCGGGTGATATCTGTCTCTATCATTTAGATTGGGTTAAAGATTATTTAGTCTCAAATAAAGGACTATGTAGTCTGTACATAACTTCTAAACCTTTAGATGATCCCCGTTTTATCACTGTTGAACATACTCATGAAAATCCTGAAAATATAACTCCAATACAAGAGCGATTTTTTGATAACGGCTTTTATTTAGAAGATGCAACTATTATTTCAGTTTTAAAAATTGCAAATTTAATCGCTGATAATATTCGAACTAAAGTGCCTGTTTTTTTATTAGGTTTTGATTTTTCAATTAAAAGTGGTTTTGCAAATAAAACAGATAGTGCGGTACCTTTCGGTGATGAAAATTATATTGAGAACTTATTTGAAAGCCAACAAGCTTATCTAAGCCTTTTGTTGTCACATAAAGCTGATTTGTCTATTGAAGTGAATCACATTGGTAGCAAAACGTTCAGCACTTACAATGTTAACAAGTTTAATGCACTATTTGATGGGAGCTTACCGAGCTTAAAAGCTGTCGACAAACCGTCTAAGTTAACTGTTAAGCCAAGCGAGAACTATAATGTAAAAGTAGTAGCTGAAATTACCACTAATCACTTTGGTGATTTAGAGTTGTTGAAAAAAATGATTAAGGCCGCAGCAGAATCCG
Source organism: Psychromonas aquatilis (assembly GCF_038155185.1). NCBI lineage: Bacteria > Pseudomonadati > Pseudomonadota > Gammaproteobacteria > Alteromonadales > Psychromonadaceae > Psychromonas > Psychromonas aquatilis. Next base: position 6,143 of record NZ_JBAKAZ010000059.1, on the reverse strand, counting down.
GTGCTGACTATATTAAACTTCAAAAACGAGATGTTGAAAGCTTTTATACAGAAGAGCAACTAATTGCGCCTTATCATTCTCCATTTGGTGAAACCTTTAGAGATTACAGACATGGTTTGGAGCTTGATGATTTTGGATTTCGCTTAGTAGAGCAGTGGTGTAATGAATACGGAATAAAATGGTTTGCATCAGTATTAGATTTACCATCTTATTTATACATGAAAAAATTTAACCCTGAGTTAGTTAAATTACCATCTACTATTTCCGAGCATACTGATTTTTTGAAAGAAGTAGCTGCGGATTTTAAAGGTGATGTTGTACTTTCTACCGGCATGACAGATAGCACATATGAAGACTTCATTCTTGAAGAGTTTAAAAATTGCCGTCATTTGTATCTATTACAATGTGTATCTTCATACCCGACTATTAATGAGGATGCGAATGTTGCTGTTGTAAGGCATTATCATGACTTAAGTAAAAAACATAGTAAAATCATACCTGGTTATTCAAGTCATGATATTGGTTCTTTATGTTGCCAACTGTCCATTGCTGCTGGCGGGTTAATGGTTGAAAAGCATGTTAAGTATGGTAATACACCTTGGGCGCATTTCGATAACGTTGCAATGGATATGCTTACAGATAAATTTAAACATTTTGTTGATGATATTAGACTTGCTGAAGTGTGTTTAGGTAATAGTAATAAGTCGGTATTATCATCAGAACATCATAAATATAAGGTTTAACAAAGTAGAAAACCAACGGGGGCAGGTCTTGAATCTGCCCTTCCTTCTGATTAGGGTCTGCACTTATTATATGTTTTTTCATTAATACCTATGGTTAGTACTAGGCCGCTACGTTTGGAGCTTGCTGGTGCTTTATATCATGTTACTTCTTACTTCTTGAGGCAATCAGCGAAAGCTCTTTATTTAGAAAAATCTATCTTTCAGGTGTTTCTAAATTTATTAGGTGAGATATGTAAACTCTATCTTTGTTGAAGAAGGAAAGGGAATTAGCTCTGAGGTCATATTTCGAACCAAGTGTTTTAGGGGATAAACAGTTTGCATAAATACTTTAAACGTACTGAAAGCAGGAAATGTGGAGGTCTGAAATACCTAACAAAAAGCGTAAACCAGATTTTAAATACTTATGTAGGGTGAATATAAATAACTTGGCTCAATTATCAAATTGCCCTACGAATAGTTTAGCTGATGTGTTATTTTTGACAGAATATGAAAAAATACTTAAATCACTCCTTGATTAATCCTATCCGACAAAAGCTTCGGAACATTCCTTTTTTCGTTAATTTATATCAACGCTATTTTACTGATTTACCACGTGATCTTGATAAACCTGAAAAGTTAATAACACCGACACAAAATAAAATATTAGCTGCACTTGAGATTAAATCGTCGCCGTTAACTATTCTGCTTACCTTAAATGATTACAACGATGTTACTGACTATTCTGTTATTAAAGAAACAATTAAAAGTGTTTTATTACAGAGTTATCAAAATTGGTTAGTTATTGTTCCTGAGCATGTGCACAAAGAAGTTGAGGGGATGGATGAGCGTATTGTGATTCAATCTCATATTTCTTCTGTTGATGATATGTACATAGGAGAAGTGTATGCGGGAGATTGTTTACATCCTCATGCATTAAAGGCATTCGTGCACTATATTCAGTCCGGCACCGATCTGATTTATTGTGATCATGATGTTATTAATAAATCCGGAAAATATAATACACCGCAATATAAATCCCAATGGAATAGTGAACTTGCTTATTCTACTTTTTATATGGGGTGTTTGACCTTGTATCGCTTAAGCTTGTTTAATGAACTTTCACATTGGTTGCAATTCAAATCACATTATCAACGTTTACTCTATTTACGTGAAGTAAGTCTTTTGAATGTTCAACATATTGCACTTACTTTGTATCATCAGTTAAATACACCACTTAATTTGACGGATGAGTCAGATATATTGGCAGTTAATACGCATTTAGCAAAGCAAGGTGTGATAGCTGAAAAGGGCTTAATAGAAGGGAGTTATAAGCTTAATTGGCCATTACCTGAAATAGCGCCTCTTGTGTCTATTATTATTCCTACTAAAAACGGAAAAGAGTTGGTTAAGCAATGTATTGATACGTTATATGATAAAACTTTGTATACAAACTTTGAAGTGTTATTAGTTGATAATCAATCTGATGATCAACTGGCATTAAGTTACTTTAATGAGTTAGTCGCAGAAAAAAAAGTACGATTACTGAAATACGATGCAAAGTTTAATTATTCAGCCATTAATAACTTTGCTGTTAAGCAGGCAAAAGGGGAGTTATTAGTCTTATTAAATAATGATGTTGAGGTGATTTCTTCTCTATGGTTAACTGAAATGGTGGCTCAATTAATGAGACCGTCTATTGGTTGTGTTGGCGCTAAGTTATATTATGCTAATGACACAGTTCAGCATGCCGGTGTGATTGTTGGGCTGGGACGTTGTGCAGGGCATAGTCATAAACTATACCAGCGTTCCGATGATGGTTATATGCAGCGTTTAAAGTTAGTACAAAATTATACGGCTGTGACGGCTGCTTGTTTAGGCGTACGTAAGTCTGTTTATAATAAGGTCAATGGATTAAATGAAAGGTCATTAGCGGTGGCTTATAATGATGTTGATTTTTGTCTTAAGGTCAAGGCAGCGGGCTTTGATAATATATGGTCTCCTTATATTGAGTTATACCATCATGAGTCGGTAAGTCGGCCTTGTGATTATCAATTAGAAGAGCATCAGCGTTACTTATCCGAAGTTGAGTATATGCAAAGAACATGGCAAGTTGATAATTATATTGATCCTGCATATAGTCCATGGTTAACAATGATCTCTGAAGATTTTTCTGAGCAATTTCCAACTTATTTCTATGTTAACTAGTTAGATAACAAAGTAGCTAATAAATAGTAGCTAATTATAAATAGAGAATATTTACACTGATGAAGAATAAAATACAAAAAAGGGTTGTGGTACATGCAGGCCCAGGAAAAACCGGTACTTCTGCTATACAAGCTTGGTTAATTGGCCATGTTGATTTTTTATCTAATAATGGGATATTTTTTCCTAAATATAAGTTGTCTAAAGAGAACATTAGCTCAGGTAATAGAGACGCTATACTTACTTCTCAAGAGGGAGGGCGTTGGGAAGTTGATGTTCAAAAAGTGAATGATTTGTTAGCTAGTTTTGAACGTAGTAAGTGCTCTGTCTTATTACTCTCTTCTGAGTTTTTCTTTTTACATATTGTTGCTATACATAAGTTAATTCCTCACGCTGAATTCGTGGCTTATATTCGTAATCCAGTGGAATTATTAGAGTCCAATTATAACCAAAGTATTAAACGAAATGCCCAGACGCAAAAATTTTCTGCTCCAGCTCAGTTTGATAGTTATTTATGGAAGGCTTTACCAAATATTTTTAAAGTTATTGACTCTTCACAAGTGTATTTAAGACCTTACCATAAAGACTTGATGGTTGGGGGGAGTATTATTTCTGACCTATTGAGCGTTTTAAATTTAGAGTGTGAAATAGAAGATAGGCGAGTTAATCGCTCTTTTACATTCGGGGCGCTAGAGCTTAAACGTTTGTTAAATAACTTTGATCTAGCTAAATTAGATTCTCGGTTAGATGCTATTTTACAAGGGTGTGATATTGGTATTTTTGAATATTCTTTAATGGAAAGTGATCAATTTGCTGCATTAAACCATGAAAGCTGTTCAAAAATGGAGTTGTTTATTAAAGAGTATGAGCAGGCCAATTTAGTTCCTTTATTAAAGATATTTAAGGCTAACTCTGCAAAACCTTATTTAAAACAAGAGGCTAGCTTTGATACGTTAAAGGAAATTTCTGAATATATTAAAAAAATTGATAAAGATTTTTATCATCAACTAAGGAATTTATTGTTAGCGCTTCCTAACTTAGTTGTTGATAATACCTTTATTTATGATGTATTTGATGTAGAGCCTCAGCCTCAGGATAAGAGTCTATTATTAGGCGAATCTTTACTCCGTCGTATTAAAAATTTTACTATTCATCCAGGTAAACGTGGCAAGGTTTGTTATGAAATGTCGTGTTACTTTCAAGAGTTAAATGATCTTGAAAACGCATTATCTTTTGCAAAAGCAGCATATTATTTTAATCCTTATCAGCCCCAATTTACAAAACAACTCAATAAGGTATTGATTCAATCTAGCCGAGCTGAAAGCGATAAGCCAACAGATACCAATCAAGAAAGCCATTTGGAAAAAATAAAACGCCGTTTACTTTCGTATAAATAAAAGAACACACTTAGCTATTAGTTCCCTCTTTCTATGAATCTAGGGGCGGTGGCTTTAGCTTCCGTTGTAGATGTCGTGGATGAAAGGGAGTACTTCGCTCGTTACCTTGTTGCATTTTCTTCGATGACATTTGTTCTATTTTTTTCTTTTGACGCAAGCAGGGAGGCTAAAAAAAGGAGTCGCAGAGCTCCTCCGCTCATGAGACTAAGCTGGCGCTTAATTCGCCCACCGCCCCAGAGGTAGGCTCTACCACACTTTTCATGGACCCTTGTTTGACTTCGGGGCGCGGTATTTTTTTGTAAATAGTCGTGTTGGACTGAGTTATTTCTTTTAATTACTTCTACAGTTATAACGAGGGTTATTGAGGAGGTGGTTATGGAAATTATTCATCATGGTGCGGTTAATGGGGTGACTGGGTCTTGTCACCAACTTATTATCGATAATGAAAACAGTGTGCTGGTGGATTGCGGTTTGTTTCAGGGGGCTGAAACCTCTGGACGAGACGACGATGATTTACTGTCGATCGAGTTTGATATTAGTAGCGTACAGGCGTTGTTGGTGACGCATTGTCATATCGACCATGTTGGGCGCTTGCCTTACTTGCTAGCAGCTGGCTTTAGCGGGCCGATTATTGCTACTGAAGCAACGGCAGCTTTGCTTCCTATGGTAATTGAAGATGCCTTGAAAGTTGGTGTGACTCGTAATCAGTCGATCATTAATGCTTGCCTCGCGCGTTTAAAAGGGCAATTGGTCGCTATACCTTATAGACAGTGGTTTGAGCTAAACTTAATAGGCGCTAGTCGAATTAAGATTAAATTCCAGCCTGCAGGGCATATTCTTGGCTCTGCTTATATTGAAATTGATGTGAAGGTCTTTGAACAAGCTGCTCAACGGGTGGTTTTTTCAGGTGATCTCGGCGCAACCTATTCTCCTTTATTGGCTTCTCCTAAAAGCCCGTATAAAGCGGATATTGTGGTAATTGAAAGTACTTACGGTGATAAAGACCATCAAGGGCGACGAGATCGCGCTAAAAGTTTAGAGGCGGTATTAATTAAAGCGATTAGTGATAATGGTGTGGTGATAATTCCAGCATTTAGTATTGGGCGTACGCAGGAGTTACTTTATGAGTTAGAGCAGATCACCGCTACAGCGAAGTTTAAAAAGTTAGCGGATATTGAGGTAATAGTTGATTCACCGATGGCGGCTAAATTTACTGAGCACTATCAACACTTTCAGAGCCTATGGGATGCAGAAGCGAAACGACGCGTTAAGCAGGGCAGACAACCATTAAGCTTTGAGAGTTTGTATACGGTTGATGCGCATCAAGAGCATATGCAGGTTGTAGAGTATTTAGCTAAGCGAGATAAACCTGCCATTGTGATTGCCGCGAGTGGGATGTGTAGTGGCGGACGAGTAGTGAATTATTTGAAGCGTTTTATTAGTGAACCTACAGCGGATGTGTTGTTTGTAGGCTACCAAGCCAAAGGTACTTTGGGTCGCCAGATTCAACAGTATGGACCAAGTGGTGGTTATGTGTATATCGATGGTGAAAAGCTCACGATAAATGCAGGCGTACATACCATATCCGGTTACTCAGCTCATGCCGACCAGACCAATCTAGTTAATTTTATAAAGCGCATTCGTAAGCAGCCCAAAGAGGTGATCATAGTACATGGTGATGATGAAGCGAAATCAGCATTACGCAAGGCATTGTTAGAAATGAATAAGATGTTATTAGTCAATATTGGGAAGTAGAGTACATCGTTGAAGGTTAAAAGGTTAAAAGGTTAAAAGGTTAAAAGGTTAAAAGGTTAAAAGGTTA
>NZ_JBAKAZ010000058.1:0-19140 GCF_038155185.1 Psychromonas aquatilis | reverse complement strand
GTAATTACGAAGCGCTTAATAGTGATGCGACGTCAACGGTAACGGTAGGTGATACGATTGATACGAGTAAGGTTACCCTTAGCAGTAATAATGTCGAGGAAGGCACTGATATTACTATCACTGCGACAGTGGATAATGCCCCTAAAGACTCTGATTTAGTTTTATATTTGAACAATGGTGAGCAAATTACCATTGCAGTGGGTCAAACCGAAGGCCGTGTCACATTTGACAACCCAAATGGGGAAGATGTGTATGTTGATAAGGAAGACATTACATATCAAATTATTGGCTCTAATGGTGGCGGCAATTACGAAGCGTTAGATACCAGCAGTACAACCACGGTCATTGTGGAAGATACATCAACGGAAGCAGTGGTGACCTTATCGGATAGCACGGTTGCAGAAGGCAGCGAGATCACTATTACGGCGACAGTTACCGATGCACCTCAAAATAGTGATTTGTTATTAACTCTTGATAATGGTCAATTCATTACTATCACAGCAGGCCAAACCACAGGTAGCGTGACCTTTGCTAATCCCAACACAGAAGATGTTTACTTGGATGGTGAGACACTAACGTATGCCATCACTTCATCAACGGGCGGTAATTACGAAAATCTTAATACCGATGCTGTTTCAACAGTGACAGTGACGGATACGCTTGATACGACTACGATCACCTTAGATAATCCAACGGTGGCGGAAGGCACTGATATCACTATTACTGCATCGGTGGACAATGCTCCGGTCGATACGCCATTAGTGGTGACATTAGATAATGGTGAAACGATCACAATTGACGTGGGTGCCACGACAGGCAGTGTGACGTTTGCTAATCCAAATGGTGACGATGCGTATGTTGACGGTGAAGACCTGAGCTACACGATTGATTCCGCGACGGGCGGTAACTACGAAGAGTTTAATAGTGATGCTACGTCAACGGTAACCGTTATTGATACAACCGATACCAGTACGGTTACCCTGAGCAGTAATACTGTCGAGGAAGGCACTGATATTAACATCACCGCGACAGTGGATAATGCCCCAGAAAACTCAGATTTAGTTTTATATTTAAACAATGGTGAGCAAATCACCATTGCAGTGGGTCAAACCGAAGGCCGTGTTACATTTGACAACCCAAATGGGGAAGATGTCTATATTGATAAGGAAGGCGTTACATATCAAATTATCGGCTCTAATGGTGCAGGAAATTACGAAAAATTAGATTTTTCTAACAAAGTTAGTGTTGAAGTTGTTGATACGATTAATAATGTATACGCACAAATCTCTGTTGATCAAGATTCTGTCTTCGAAGGTGGAGCCTTAACTTACACCGTTAACCTTATCGATGAAAATGGAGATGAAGTTACTGTTGCAGCAGATAAAGAGGTTACGATTAACCTTAACTGGGGAGGTGTTGCTGATAGTACTGATGTCGGTGAACTACCAACAAGTATTATTATTAATGCTAATAGCTCAGAAGCAAGTTTCACCGTTTCAACGAATGTTGATAGCCTTTCAGAGTTAAGTGAGTCGTTAACCGTTTCAATTAGTAGCCTCGAAGATAATGATGGAGTAGATAAAGGCTTTGAGAATTTATTAGTTGATGCAGCTCAAGATTCTGTTACTAGCACTATATTCGATGCACCGACCATTACTGCCGTTGATATCAATGGTAGCAATATAGATGGGCAAATTAGTGTCTATGATAAAGGTGTTGGAGATAATACTGATGATTCAGAGATAACGGATGGCACATTAAAAGTTTCTGCAGCGACAGGGCTAATTAGTATTTCAATTGCAGGCACCGAAATTACACTTGCACAATTAAATGATTTAAGTGTTAACCCACAAACAGTTGTTATTACTGATCACGGTGAAATAATGTTAAATAATTTTACGGCAACATCCACGACGAATGGCGAAGATGTTGAGTGGGAGATTGATTACACCTACGAGCTGACAGATGTTCAGAGCCACCCTGAAGGCGAAGGAGTTAATGATTTACTCAATACAATTCAACTAACCGTTGAGGCTGAAAATATTGCTGGTGTTACTTCTCCAGTAACAGGAGCTGGTACGTTAGATGTATTGGTTATTGATGATGTTCCTGTTGTTACTACTAAAGATACTGAGTTAGATGCCATCCAAGTTGCTGAAAGTGCATTTGGAGTAGCTGCTTCAGCCGATTATTCTGATGCATTTATGATTGATTTTGGAGCCGATGGTGCTGCAGTTTCAGGTAATTTGGAATATAGTTTTGAGGTGACGAATAGCGTTTCTGGTTTAGTGGATACAGAAACAGGAGAGGCTATTGATTTAGTTATAAGTGAAGATGGTGCAATTGAGGGGCAGCTTAGTACCTCAGGGGATATCACATTCATTATTACAGTAGATGTTAATGGTACCGTGCAATTAGAGCAACTACGTGCAATTCAACATAGTGATAGTAATTCAGCCAATGATATCGTTACCTTAGCTAATGATAGTATTAATTTAGTTGCTACAGCAACGGATGGCGATGCAGATAAGGTAAGCTCAACTGTCGCTATTGGTGGCCGTTTCAGCTTTGCTGATGAAGGTCCTAGTATAGGCGGTACTCCTGTTGAGAGTTACGTTGATGAAGAGCACTTAGATAATGGCAGTGATCCTGCATTAGTACGAACTACAGTTTCTGAGAACCTTGCTGTCGATTTTGGCAGCGATGCGGCCAATACACTGACTTTCACTGAAGATCAGAGTGCATTAAATGAATGGTTAAACACAAGTGGTAACAGCGATATTACGTTGAATATCAATGGTGATACCATTACTGCAACAAGAAATGATGGTAATGATCCGGTCTTTACAGTGACACTTAGCATTGATAATGAAGGACAAGCGAGTTATAGCTTTGAACTTCAGGGTGCTATGCAACATTTAAATACAAACACACACAGTTTAACCTTTAATTACCAAGCAACGGATGGTGATAATGATAGTGCGACAAGTACCTTCGTTGTTAATGTAACCGATGATGCACCAGTTGCTGAAGATAATGATAATTCTGGTACGGATGTTATCACTGGTAATGTGATTACAGATAATGTTGGTACTGATGATGGAGTAGATATTGAAGGTGCTGATACCGCAACGGTGACAGAAGTAAGCTTTGATGGAACGACTTATAATGTACCGACTGATGGTGCTAGTTCGTTAGTAATACAGGCAACCTATGGCGAATTAACCATCTATGCAGACGGAAGTTATGAATATGTACGTAATGACTTAACTCCTGGTGATGTTGAAGAAGAGTTTGAATACACTCTAACAGATGGTGATAACGATAGTGATCATGCAACGCTTACTATTGGTATCGATGATGCAGTGGGGAGTATATCTAACTTAACACCAGAAGTAGGTGGTGGAGATACCGTTGTTTATGAAAATCAGCTAATTAATGGTACTGATACGATTACACCAAGTCTAGTAACGGGAACTGGTGATTTCACTATCTCCTCAGCAGATGGCATTGCAGCGCTTAACATTAATCATAATGGTGAAGCTTATCAGTTGGTTGTAGATAACATAACAACAAGCTTACCTGTTACCTTCACCACAGCATTAGGCAATCAATTATCAATTACCGGTTATGAGGAAGGCGTCGTTAGCTATACTTATACTCTTATTGACAATGAAACACATAGTGATGCAGGTATCGATAATTTATTTGAGTCATTTGAAGTGTACTTAGAGGATATGGATGGCGATAGTACCACCAGTGACCTAAGTGTACGTATTGTCGATGATATCCCTGTAATCAAACAAACTGATCAAGTGATTGATTTATCAGTAGATGAGACGAGCATTGAAGATACAAATGACTCTGGCAATACTGATACAGCAGATCTAAGTGTGTTGTTTGAAATTAATCATGGCGCAGATGGCGCAGCTATTACTAATGCTACATCTTATCAACTTGCTATAAATGCAGTGAGTGGTTTAGTTGATACAGCGACGAATTCTAATGTTGTGCTTACCATAAACAGCGATGGCACTGAGGTTATAGGTAAAGTCGATGGTTCGGGTGAAACTGTATTTACCATTGTCCTTGACCCAGTGACAGGTGACGTTTCATTAACTCAAGTTCGTGCAGTCGAACATGCAGATACTAATAATGCAAATGACGCAATTACCCTTAATAGCGATGCCGTGACGATTAGTGCAACAGTAATAGATGGTGATAATGATGAAGTTATTAGTAGCGTAGATATCGGAGATAGCTTCAACTTCTTAGATGATGGGCCAAGCATTGAAATAGCAACAACGGGAGCAACATTATCTGAACTTGTAACAAATGATGTAGATCTTGTTGCTGCAGCGAGCAGCTCAGACACTAAAGATTTTTCTGGTGCTTTTGCTATTAATACATCAAGTTATGGTGCTGATGGCGAAGGTACTACGGTATGGAGTTATGCCATTGCCTTTACTGATATTGCAACAGGTTTAACCAGTGGTGGAGAAGCTATCACGCTTAGTCAATCAGGCAATATTATTACTGGTAGTGCAGGTGGTAACTCCGTATTTACCATTGAAGTGAATGCATTGACAGGAGAGGTTACATTAACCCAAACAGCAGCAATTGATCACGTTCAAGAGCAAGTTAATCAAGCCGACTTTAGTGATGATCAGCAAGGGCTTTTAGCGGAGCTAATTACGTTAACAGGCACTGCAACGATCACTGACGGTGATGGCGATAGTCTAAACGATAGTGAAACGATTAATATAGGTGGCCAATTCACCTTCACCGATGACGGTCCAACTATTGGTGTTATCGAGGGGCTGGAAGTCAATGAGAAAAATTTAGGTGTTGGTTCCGATACTGATATGACAGCATTGACTCAAACGGGTAGTTTAGAGGTCGGTCTGTCTGCAGATGATATTGACACACAATTTGCATCGGATATTGAAGAGACATTAGAAGCATTAACCCTTATGTCCAATGGAGTGGAATTAAGCTATGAGGTGAGTGGTTATACATTAACTGCTACAGCGGGCTCTGAAAAAATATTTACTGCGACTATTACTGATCCAAATGCAACAAATAGTGGTGTTGGCTATAGTTTTGTATTGTTAGCTGTACTAGATCACCCTAATGGCAACGATGACAATGCTATTGATTTATCATTTGATTTTGTTGTGACTGATACGGATGGGGATAAAGCGACTAGTAGCTTTACCGTGAGTGTCATAGATGACACTCCTACAGTATTAAACCAAGCAGCTGTTAGCGTTTTAGAAGGAGCTGATTTAATTGGATATAATGGCACCGGGTGGACCGAGGGCACCAGTAATCTGTTAGACAATGATACTCAAGGCGCAGATACGGCACAGATATACGCAGTACGTTATAACGATGAAAATGGAGATCAGCAATCTATTGTTCTTGGTAATGCTACACAAACCATTACTACTCAATATGCTAGCTTAACGATTAATCCTGATGGCTCATGGTCATATCAAGCGGATCCTAGCCTGACTCATACTGATGGAAAACCACTTTCAGATTTATTTAGTTATACGATTCAAGATAATGATGGTGATATTAGTGATTGGGCAGATCAACCTATTAATGTTACAGACAGTGTCCCCGTTGCCGTTGATGAAAAAGACATTACTGAAGTTGAAGGAGCTGCATCATTTACTGGAAATGTTATAGGTAATGATACTTTATCCTCGGATGATGATGTAACGACTATTAATGACTTTACTTATACCGATGTAAATGGCGATACTCAAATATTTGAGTTTACTTTACCTACGACATCTACATCAGTTATGACGCCAACAGGCCTGTTAACGGTAAATAGTAATGGCGAGTGGAGTTTTGAACCTAACGATAGTTTCGATCATGATAATGAATCTACTACAGGTAGCTTTAGTTACCATTTAATAGATGATGACGGAAGTATATCGAACTCCGCTATTCAGGATATTACTATTACTGATACAGATCCAACAATCAATAAAGTCGAACTAGCGATTGATGAGGAAAATATAGTTTCGTTAGGTAGTACAAATACAACAGAGACTAATATCGTTACTACTGACTTGGATATTGTTAAAAGCCAAGATGATATTGAAGATGTTGCTTTTAACAATAACACTATTACAACATTAACAGATCAAGGACTAACGTCAGGTTCAACTGATTTAACATATACTCTTTCAGACGATGGTCATACTTTAACTGCAGATGCAAATGGTACGACAGTCTTTGTGTTACAACTAAATAATATAAATGATGCAGCGGGTGAGGCACAAAGTATCTCAATGACATTAAGCCAACCTTTAGACCATGCTGAAGGCGCGACAGAAAATAATATGGCTATAAAAGTTGACTATGCCGTTTCTGATATAGATTCAACAGTTAATAGCTCATTAACTATTAATGTAACCGATGATGTGCCATTAACGCCAGTTAATGATATTGCCGTGACAGTAGTAGAAGGGGGGAGTGTTGTTGGTTCAGATAATATGGGTGATAACTTATTAGCAAACGATATCTTGGGTGCTGATGGAGGCGCTGTGAAACAGATTAGTTACACAGCTCGAGATGGTTCACCAAAAACGGCTGAAGTCCCAGCAGATGAAGTTGGCGTAACAGTAGAAACACAATATGGCTCATTAACCGTTAAGGCAGATGGCTCTTGGAGTTACACTGCGGTCAACTCGGCAGATCATGAACAACCTGATTATGATACCTCTTTAGATGATAGTTTCACATATCAAGTAATTGATAATGATGGAGATTTAATAGGTAATTCTGCGACTCAAGTGATTACTGTGACTGATACCGTACCGGAATTTGATGATGTTACAGATCAAACTGTTGATGAGAAAAACCTTGTTTTAGGTACTGATCCAGATGAGCAAGCTTTAACTGTTACTGGAAGTTTAAGTGTCGATTCAGGTGAAGATGATTTTGTTGTTAGCTTCGATAATACTATTGCAGGGAGTACTACCCTTACATCTAATGGCGTTGCTATTAAATATGTCATATCGGATAACGGCTCAACGCTCATTGCCTACCGGGATAATAGTTTGGAGACAGAGGAAGATAAAGTCTTTACCGTTAACATTATTGATGGTGATACAGCGAATGCTAGCTATGAGTTTACGCTGAATAGTACAATAGATCATACCTCAACAGCTCCTATTGAACTTGGATTTGATGTTATTGTTACTGATAGTGATAATGATATAGATAGCGATAGTTTTACTATAACGGTTATAGATGATGTTCCTGCAGATCAGGTGCTTGTTGTTAATGAAGATAGTGACCAAGGTGATGAAGGTAATACCTTTAATACATCTGCTGATGCAAACGCAAATAATACTAATATTGCAACGCAAGCTGAGCATGGTGAGGCAGTCGTCAATTCAGACGGTACAATTACTTATATTCCTAATGGAAATTACAGCGGATCAGATTCATTTACCTATCAAACAATAGAAAATGGAGTAACTTCATCGACGACTGTCAATGTCACTGTTACTCCTGTTTCTGATGCACCTGAATTTGAGGCTAATGCTTCTTCGGTTTCTACACTTGAAGATACAGCTGTTGCACTAGGTTTCAAAACGCCTGTTATTGTTGATGCAACTGATAACAATGACAGTGATACAGATGTGTATGGCGATAACCCTGAGCTATTAGGTGTTATTACATTAACTGGTATACCTCAAGGTGTAACACTGATAGCAGCTGAGGTAACAGGCTCCGCTGCAATCAATTACCCTTCAACAGGAGCAGCAGTGACTGTCTTCATCAGCGATGGTACTCATATTAACGGAGCTGAGGCAGAAGCAGATTTAGTTATGACATTGGCTCAGTTTGAAGCCTTACAAGTTATCCCTGCAGAAAATGATCATACTAACTTTACGGTTAATGCATCTGTGACCAGTTATGAGGTCGATTTATCAGGAGATCCAATTGATGGCGTAGCTGGTGCAGAAAATTCAACAGAAGTACTTGTTTATGTCAAAGCTGTAACTGATGACGCTGAGCTGTTATTTAACGGTGAAGATGCTTCAAGTATAGATAATATAGAAAGCGTGACGTATGACGATGAAGATAAAACAGCAAAGGTGACGGTTAAAGAAGATACGAGCTTTAAAATTAATGATATTTTAAAGGCATCTTTTACTGATCTTGATGGTAGTGAAGTTCGTTCTATCACATTTGAAAATAATACTGGTGAAGTCATTTTTGTTCGTGGTAGAGAAGTAGGATCTGGTGATTCACTCACTATTAACAGTAGACAAGGTGATGCAGGGCAAACAGGAGGTATTGATAGCTTTAAGAATATTACTATTGGTGCGGGTAGTAACTTTAGTGGTGATTTAGAAGGTATTAATATCACTATTAATGCACAAGATTACGACGCCGACGGCTTTAATGATAATAATGCAGGGAAGAATAAAGCAGGAGTTTCAGAAAGCAATACTGATAATAATAGTGTTACGTTAAATCTTTATGTTGACCCTGTTGCCGACCAAGTTACGATTGAGAGTGTTAATACAGAGGAAGATACGGCAGTATTATTCCTTAATACAATCCAGTTCTCAGATACAGGAGAAGAGGTTACAGGTATTGTTATTAATGCGCTTCCTAGTGATTGGATTCTTTCTAATGCAGAAGGAGAAGCGGTATTTACTGGTAATGGCCTTGATGGTTTCACTATACCGGATAGCGATATCGTTAATGGCGATTATGCATCTTATACGATAACTCCACCTGCGCACAGTAGCGCAGATAGTGTAATAAGCATTAGCGTTGAAACAACCGATACACAAATAGTAGATGGTGAAGAACAACAAGATAGTACAATTACCAAAGTTGATATTGATGTAACAGTTACATCTGTTGCAGAAGAATTAGGTGTCGATGACAACAATGATAATGTGATTGATGAAATTAGTGATACTGACGGCGATAACGTTGCTGACTTAACTATGAGCGGCGATCATGAATATTCAACTACCGGACTAGAAGATACTTGGTTTGATTTAGGAACTGATGGTTCAGAAAGCCCGCTTGCTGGTTGGGTTAATCAAGATGCAGATGGGAGTGAAGCAACATTTGCTTTATTCACTCCGATATCAGCTAATGGTGAAGCAGATGGTGCTCAGTTCCGTTATACAACTGATAATGGTGCTACATGGGTAACGCAAACTTATACCGGTACAGCCATTGAGGTTCCAATTGATTATCTTGATACATTAGAGTTTAAAGCATCAAAGAACTTTTCGGGAACATTCGAAATTCAAGTGCAGGCATATACAGTCGATACAGACCCTGAAACAGGTATCCAATCTGAGTGGACTAGTTCTACCTATGCAACACTCACTAACATTCTTATTTCACCAGTTGCCGATGTAGCTACTACGGTGGTTTCACAAAATATTACTGGCACTGAGGATGTATTTATACCGTTGTCTATTGTACCTAGTAGCTCAGATTCATCAGAAGAGTTTAATGTCACCATTTCAGATATCCCTGAAGGTGCGACTATTCGTTATGATGGTCAAGAATATACAGATGAGACACCAGTAGAGAACTTACCTGAAGGCGTTATTATTGTTAATGATGATAATGGTACTTGGTCACTAGAAATTGATTATTTTGATCCTGTTGCAGGCAAGGCGATGGAAATTAAAGCGCCTGAGAATAGTAATGACTCCTTTACATTGAAAATAGATACTGAAACAGTTGATACTTTAGTGGTTGCGGGAGATCCTGATTCGCTTTATGAAGACACTGCTGAAGGTGATACTTTATATGCAACTGTTAGGCCTAAAGGAGCAGCCGACCACGTTACGTTAGAGCTTGTAGAAGATCCAACTTATAGTGAAGCAGACGTTGATAATGATGGTTATATTATGCTGAATGCTATTGTTACAGGCTTTACTCAAGATGATAATGATGGTTCAGAAGTTGTTAGCTTTACTATTTCAGATTTGCCAGATGGGTTCAGTATAGAAGGGGCTAGCAGTATTTCTGAGGGTGTCTGGTCAGTCATGAAAAGTCAATATGATGATATTAAGTTAACTGTTCCTGAAAATTATAATAGTGATGTAGAGTTTACGTTAAGCACAGTTTCAACTGAAAATGATGGTGACACATTGACGGAGTCAAATACTATTTCTTTAACCATTACTCCTTCACCTGAAGCAACTATTAACTTGAGTACGGTGATCGATGAAGATGTAAGTACTGCGCTTAACTTTGCTGTTCAAACTCAAAATGGTGATACCGATGAAGTATTAGATGCGGTTTGGATCAATATTGATAGCTTAGAGCAAGCGACAGGTATCTCCTTAACTTACGGGCAAGATGGGATAACCCTTGCTGAGGCTGCTTTAGATAATACGATCGATATTACTGAAATTAATGATAATACTGGTAATTGGTACCTCATTGAAGGTGAAGCATTAGCTAATATTTATGCTCAAAGTGCAGATAATGTCAGTCACTATGATAATCAAGAGAATGATGGTGTAGATATTCCTTTAACTGACTTTGAAATTAAATATGAAATTAAAGATCCTGGTTTAAATGGCGGCGGTGATCAAACGACGATAACAGATGATACTTACCATATTGATATTACCCCTATTACCGATCAACCAACCTTAGCGATTGTTGATACTGAATTTTATGATAGTGCTAGTAATACCATTAATGTTGATAATACCGGAAACCTTACTATCGATCTTGATATCGGCAATATCGATGAAGACTATGATGGTAGTGAAGAGTTAGTGAGTGTTGTAATCGAAGGTATACCTGATGGGGTAGCAATTGATGGCGCAGACTATTTGGGTGATGGTAAGTGGTTAATTCAAGATGAGATGCTTGATCAAATTAGAGAAGATTATACTTTATCGATTGATTTTGATGTTTCTGCTAGTGCCATTGATTCAACATTGACCATTACAATCAACACAGAAGATGGTAATAATGGTGTGTTAAAACAAGCGCAGATCTCCGACATTGATTTTAATATCGGCTTTGACAAACAAGATCGCGGTAATGGAGCTGCAGATATTGATAGCTGGGAGTCAACAGATTTTAACCCAACGGAAGATACACCATTTAAACTGTCTGATGCTATCTCTGGTAGTATTAGTACTGTTATTACAGGTGCTGATGGTAGTACTGTCGATGTCGATGTGAATAGTGCTTTTAATATTACTATCTATAACTTACCTGCAGGCACAACCGTTGAAGGTATGACATCAAGCATTGTTGACGGTGAAGAAGTTTGGACCTTATCTGGTACTGGAGGTAATGATGATCTACAAGCTGCAATGGACTCAATCGTTATTACACCACCGGCTGATTATAATTATACCGATGATGGTGAATTTGAGTTTAATGCAACGCTAACCACCATCAATACAGCAAGTGGTGCACAAACACAGGTAGATGAAGTCTTTAGGGACTCAACAGATGTCGAAGTTGTGCCTGTTACTGACCAAGCGGATATAGTCATTGATGCACCGTCAGTTTATGAAGGGGCAAGCGAGCCACTTATATTTACTATTGATGTGAGCAATGCGGCTGATGATCCTGATTGGACATTAATTGATGGTAAGTTGTATATACAACTTGATGAATCTGGGATGCCAGTCACTGGTGGTACATTAAGTTATAATGGTGATGCTTTGTCTACGACAGCTGTAACCGGTATTGAGGGTATAACGGATGGTGATTATTACGTTATAGAAGACGTTGATGCGAGCAGCGATGTTACTTTAAGTTACTTGCCATCAGAGGAAGGAGAGAATAGTTCTGGCTCTGTCAGTATTTCTGTCACTGTTCAAGGACAAGAAACGGGCGCTGACAATATAGAAACTACTACAGTAACTGGAACTGGTATAATAGAGCCTAGTAATAGCGGGTATGACTTTGAGGTCGCTGATGCGACAGGTCTTGAAAATGAATTTACTCAAGCCCAATCTGATGGTTCTAATGTCATTCAATTAGATATTACTGATAATGGCTTGATCGATGACGATGGATCTGAAAGCCTTAATTATGTGTTATTGACTAATGTTCCAAATGACTTCCTGGTATTTATAGGTGATAGCTTAAGTAGTGCAACTGAAGCTTCGTTAGCGACAAATGCAGGCGGTAGCGATGGGACTAATAGTTGGTTAATCAGTACAACGGAAATGCCAAATTATATTGGTATAATGGCCCCAGCTTATTGGAGTGGAGAAATTATTGATCTTGAACTGATTGTAAACTCTGGAGAAAATGGGGCAGATTCTTCGTTAAACACAGCTCAAAAATTTGACTTAACTGTTTCAGCTGTTGCTGATGGAGTTACTTTGTCACCAACAACGAGCTTTGGTAATGAAGGTAACATTATTGGCTTTAATCTTAATCCATTAATGGTTGATCCTGTTGATGTTGGCAGTGACGATAGCTCAGTAGAAACAGTGACTTTACAATTTAGTGGGGTAGGTGAGTACGCTGAATTTTTTGTTGATGGCGTTTCAATCAGTACTGGTGATACGACTAATATCTCTTATGATGCACAATCGGAGACTTATACAATCACTGGGTTGACAGAAAATCAAGTTACTGACTTGGGAGTACTTCAATCTGCAGCAGAACTTGGAGCCATTCAAGTAAGAGCGCAAACAGTCGAGAGTGATGGTGGCGATACGTCTGAGTGGACTGAGTTTAAAAATATTACTGTTAATGTGACTGAACAATTAGCGACTTCTGCGGATAACTCGTTACTGTATGATGGTAATACAATTAATGGGTTAGCTGGTAGTGATACAATTAACCTAAGACTTGGTGAAGACCTAGATTTTGCTGGTGATGCCGATGGTATATTGAAGAATATTGAAGTTATTAATTTAGGCAGTGAAGATTATGATCATAATCTAGATAATTTAAGCTTGGCTGATATTCAAGCAATGACAGATAACGAAAATATCTTAACAATAGAAGGTGATAGCGGTGATAGCGTTACTTTACTTAAAGATAACAATCCATTCACTTCAGGCTGGACTTTAGATGATAGTGATGCAGATTATAATGTCTATACGCTAACAGCTCTTAGTGACGATTCAATCTTGGCAACGGTTAATGTTGGTAAAGGAGTTGTCACTTCTATAGAGGGGTATCAAGCTACCACTGGTGATGATGTATTTGTCTTCGATAGTAGCTCAATTGATGGTTTGGATAGCACTGATACAATTCAACTGCGTTTAGGTGAGAGTGTAAGCAGTGATCAGTTAGCAAGTAGTTTAAATAACATTGAGATTCTTGATTTAAGTATTGCTGGTGAAAATAAAATTACTGCATTGAGTCTGGATGATGTATTAAGTATGACGGATGGCGATAATATCTTAACTATTAATGGTGATGCTAATGATCATGTGAGCTTATCTTCAGTTAATGGCACATGGAGTGAAGATGTGGCAAATAGTAATGAAGATTATACTGTTTATACAAGTACTGATGGTAGTGATACTGCTACATTGCAAATTCAAACAAGTATTATCATTGATTAATAAAGTAAAATAATGAAATAAGCTGTAATCTATCATTAGGTTGCAGCTTGTCTTATCTAATAAAAAGGGCTGTAGGCCCTTTTTTATTGCTTTTTATTTAATTAAATTGCTTAACATGTCACTCATTTTATACTTGAAATACACCACAGAAGTAGATTTGTTAATTTAAGTCGATAAGATAACTTAACCCATTATTTATAGAGAGAGATACCTATGAAAAAATTAATAACCCTTATTTTATTGTCATTTTCAATATTAAGTTACGCAGATGAAAATAAAATAGACAGCCTTGTCTCTGTTCAGAGTCAACATTCAGCTAAACAAACAGCTGATAAATTAGCTTCTATCATAGAGGATAAAGGGCTGACATTATTTGCTCGAATCGATCATCAAAAGAATGCGGCAAGTGTTAAACTGGCGTTAAGAGAAACAGAGGTGATAATCTTTGGTAACCCTGTTATTGGGACCCCTTTAATGCAGTGTAATCAACTGTTTGCTATTGATTTACCGCAAAAGATATTGATTTGGGAAGATGCTGATAAAAAAGTATGGCTGACTTATAATAATCCTGAGTTTCTTAAGCAGCGCTATCAGTTAGAAGGCTGTGATAAGATTATTACTAAAGTTTCTGCTGTACTACATGCACTGACCAGTGCGGCTGCCAAATAACCTATGGACAGTGCCATGCTGAGTTAAGAGCATGTCATTGTTTATCTACTCAATGCTTATCTTATTTACGCTTTACGTAAACAATCGGTAAGTAAAAAGCCTGTTATTTTAGAAGATAAGTGTGAACTAAATCATTTCACTTGTATTTTTAAAAAACCTTATTATTATGATAGTTGCTCAGCATAAGTAATTTATGCTTGAGCAATTCGACTTCAGGGCGGGGTGAAATTCCCCACCGGTGGTATTTCTAGCAGACTAAAAAGATGACTACAACAGCCCACGAGCGCCTCATTGTGTAAATCACCATATGATGAGGGACAAGCAGATTTGGTTAAAAGCCAAAGCCGACGGTTAAAGTCCGGATGGAAGAAGATCGATATAGATAAATAGTAATAGTAACTACACTCACTAGCTGATTATTTTACATGTTAAAATAACTTATATTTTGTCGTAATTTTTGTAAATAGGATGACTGTTTACATCTACTGATGTCTTAAGTTACGTTATTTTTGATATGCAGAATTCACATCGCTGTTTTAATGTAATTGCTATGAAAAACTACTAAAACAGTATTCTATACTTTTGTGTGGTCTTTGGGCTATTGTGCGCTTGTACCTGCTATTCGCTGGTATACTTGCTCGGTGAAATAACCTATCTATTTTATTCAGTATTGTATGGCTTAACAAACCTTTAGCTATACTTTTATTGAATTGTATTCTTTCCAAGCTCTGTCTTTCTCTTCTTTTTTGATTTGGGAATGGTAATGACAGGTATTACTTTTATATTTTTTGCATGCTTACTTTGGGCTGCAGATACATTGATTCGCTATCCACTGTTATTTGGTGGTTCAAGCGCTCAGCAAATAGTGTTGTTTGAACACTTGATGGTGTTAACGGTATTGATTGGCATTTTTGTTATTCAACGTCGTAAAGTTACTTTTTTAAGAAGTGACACAATAGTGCCATTTATCGTGATAGGCTTTTTGGGCTCAGCGCTTGGTACGCTGGCTTTTACCGAAGCATTTTACTTATCTAATCCTACTGTTGTTATTTTACTGCAAAAACTACAGCCGCTTGTCGCAGTGACACTTGCTTGTTACTTATTAAAAGAAAAAATTAATCCACGCTTCTTTTTATGGTTAGGTATTGCTTTATTAGGTAGTTTACTGCTTATTTGGCCTGATTTAACTGCTTTATTAACAAGCTTTAAAGAAGGGGATGTTGAGCATAACAACAGTAGTTTGATGGGATATGGTTTAGCTTTGTTTGCAGTCATCAGCTGGGGAAGTGCTACTGTATTTGGTAAAAAGCTCAGTACAAAAGGGTTAGACAGTATCGACTTAATGGCCGGACGCTTTAGTTTTGGTTTATTAGGTATGCTGCCTTTACTTTTTATCACACCATCAATCATAACCTCCATTGATATCAGTATTATTCAAAAAGTTGCAATACTCGCACTTCTTTCTGGTGTGCTAGGTATGTACTTTTACTATCAAGGTTTAAAGCGTATCCCAGCTCATTGGGCAACGCTCGCTGAAATGTTTTTCCCAGTAGCCGCAATTTTTGTCAATTGGTTGTTTTTGAATGTGGCAATGACGGAAGTGCAATTAGTTGGAGCTGTTATTTTAATTGGTGCAAGTACCATGGTACAGCATAAACCTATTCCTAAGCAGGTTAATGCCATTTAATACTTCAGCCTGAGACCTTCTTTTAATAAATAAAGAGGGTCTATTCTACAAGGTCTGAATTGATTGCTAGCCAGCGTTCTTTTATATTGCTAATCAGCTTATCTGCAGAAAATTAACACTTTAAAAAGTCAGAAAAAATAGTCACTTCATTGAATAAAAATGTAAGTCCCTTCTAAGGTTGATTAGCTTTAATAGGCAAGTGCTGTATTCCTATTAATAATAAAATTAATCAAGTTTAATAAAAAATTTTAATATAGCTCTTGAAATTACATTAACTGTCTCCATCTATTGATTATCTTAGTAACACCATTAACAACTGTTTAAGAGAGAAATATAACTATGGAACAGCAACAAAATCATTCATTCAGTGCTGACACTGGAAAACTACTTAAATTAATGATCCATTCTTTATATTCAAATAAAGAAATCTTCCTACGTGAACTTGTTTCTAACGCAGCAGATGCCGCTGATAAACTACGCTTTAAAGCACTATCTGATGGTAGCCTATTTGAAAACGATGCGGATTTACGTGTACGTTTAAGCTTTGATGAAGAAGCAAAAACGATCACTATCAGTGATAACGGTATCGGTATGACTCGCGATGAAGTGATCGAGCATTTAGGTACAATTGCTAAGTCAGGTACAAGTGACTTCTTCGAACAGCTATCAGGCGATCAAGTTAAAGATTCACAATTAATTGGTCAGTTTGGTGTTGGTTTCTACTCTGCATTTATTGTTGCAGATAAAGTAACGGTTAATACGCGTAAAGCTGGTGAAGATGCATCTCAAGGTACAATGTGGGAATCAACAGGTGAAGCTGATTATACTGTTGCAAGCATTGAAAAAGCAGATCGTGGTACTGAAATTATTTTACATCTACGTGATGATGAAACTGAATTTTTAAATGACTACAAATTACGTAGCGTTGTTTCTAAATATTCTGACCATATCAGCATCCCAGTACAAATGTTTAAAGAAGCTGTGCCTGAGTCAGAAGGACCAGATGGCGAAAAAGTACCTGCTGTTGAAGCAACTTGGGAGTCAATCAATAAAGCGACGGCACTGTGGAACTGTGCTAAGAGCGACTTAAAAGATGAAGAATACAAAGAATTCTACAAACATATTGCAAACGACTTTGAAGATCCACTAACTTGGTCTCACAATAAAGTAGAAGGTGAGCAAGAATACACTAGCTTATTATATATCCCTAAACGTGCTCCATATGATCTATGGAATCGTGAAAAAGCACATGGCTTAAAATTATACGTACAACGTGTATTTATTATGGATGATGCTGAACAGTTCATGCCAACTTACTTACGCTTTGTGAAAGGTGTGTTAGATTCAAATGACTTACCACTGAACGTATCACGTGAAATTCTTCAAGATACGCGTGTAACAACTAAGTTACGTAGCGCTTGTACTAAGCGTGCATTATCTATGCTAACTAAGTTTGCTAAGAAAAATGAAGAAGAATATAACGCGTTCTGGAAAGAGTTTGGTCAAGTATTAAAAGAAGGCCCTGCTGAAGATGCTGGTAATAAAGAGCAAATTGCTAAGTTATTCCGTTTCTCTTCAACTGAGACAGATAGCGCAGAGCAAACAGTTTCTTTAGATGCTTACATTTCACGCATGAGTGAAGAGCAAGATAAAATTTACTACATTACAGCTGATACCTTCAATGCTGCTAAAAATAGCCCGCATCTAGAGATCTTACGTAAAAAAGGTATCGAAGTATTATTACTATCAGACCGTGTTGATGAGTGGTTATTAAGCCATTTACCTGAGTATGACGGTAAAGCTTTCATCAGCGTGACACAAGGTGACTTAGATCTAGGTAAACTTGATACTGAAGAAGAGAAAAAAGAGCAAGAAAAACAAGAAACTGAATTTGCTAGCTTTATCGAACGCACTAAAAAAGCGTTAGGTGATAAAGTGAAAGATGTACGTTTAACACAGCGTCTAACATCTACTCCTTCATGTATCGTTGCAGATAATGATGATATGAGCACTCAAATGGCTAAATTAATGGCACAAATGGGACAACCTGTGCCTGATAGCAAGCCTATTTTTGAGCTTAACCCTGAACACGTAATGATTAAAAAATTAGCTGATATGGCTGATGAAGAATTATTTACAGAGTGGGCTGAGTTATTGTTATCACAGGCTGTACTTTCAGAAAAAGGAAGTTTAGATGATCCTTCTGAATTCGTTACAAGAATAAATAAATTATTATTGGCTTAATAATAGACTTATTAATTTAATAAGTGTGTTGAAGGCCTGCTTATGCAGGCCTTTTGTATTGATAATCTTGAGAAAATTCTCATAACCGTGTAAATTTCAGGTAGGAATTTATTAATTATATAGGAAGCTAGAATGCGCATTATCTTATTAGGTGCACCAGGTGCTGGTAAAGGGACACAAGCTCAATTCATGATGGATAAATATGGAATCCCACAAATCTCAACGGGTGACATGTTACGTGCAGCAGCGAAAGCTGGAACTGAGCTAGGTTTAAAAGCAAAAGAGTTGATGGATGCAGGTCAATTGGTCTCTGATGAATTGATCATTGGTCTAGTAAAAGAGCGTATTAGTCAAGAAGACTGTGCAAAAGGGTTTTTACTAGATGGTTTCCCTCGTACGATTCCTCAAGCTGATGCAATGAAAGAAGCAGGTGTGATTGTTGATTTCGTATTAGAATTTGATGTGCCAGACGAAGAAATCGTTAAACGTATGGCTGGCCGCCGAGTTCATTCAGGATCGGGTCGTACTTACCACGTTATTTATAATCCACCAAAAGTGGAAGGTAAAGATGATGTAACAGGTGATGACCTTGTTATTCGTCCTGACGATGAAGAAGCAACAGTACGTAAGCGTTTAGAGATTTATCATGCTCAAACTGCGCCTTTGATTAATTATTATCAAAATGAAGCAAAACAAGGTAACGGTGCACACCATAAGTTTGATGGTACTAAACCTGTTGAAGAAATTAGCCAAGAGTTAGCTAACATTTTGGGCTAAAAAATTGTTATTTCTGCAATCATAAAAGGGGCGTAAGCCCCTTTTTTATTACGCTTGGTTTTTATCATTTTACATGATGGGCGTTAGCTAAAAGTGAGCGAGATAAGCGAAACAATGATAAGTTTTACTAATACCAATCTGTAAAATTAACTGGTCAGTTTCATCCAATCCCTAAAGCACATA
>NZ_JBAKAZ010000057.1:0-19408 GCF_038155185.1 Psychromonas aquatilis | reverse complement strand
AGTATGTGCTTTAGGGATTGGATGAAACTGACCAGTTAATTTTACAGATTGGTATAAGTTAAGAAAAATGCGGATTAAATAAGTCATGTACTCAGTAAAATTACCTCATATATAAAGTATTAACAGAGGTTTGCATAGTGAGTAATTTACACGCAAGTAGCCTGAGAGTATTAACGCAACCAGTTGGTTTTACTGAGTTCGACTATTTCATTACCTTTACCATTAATAAGCGCTTTCATCATATACAGGCTGAAACCTTTAGCTTGCTCTAATTTAATTTGCGGTGGCATCGCCAGCTCTTGTTTTGCGGTCTCGACCTCTAATACAACAGGGCCTTGATGCGCAACCATCTCAGACATTGCCTTGGGTAATTGTGTAGGATCATCGACGTGAATGCCTTTTATGCCGCAAGCTTCTGCAATATTCGCAAAACTTGGATTATCTAAATCAGTATCATCGGATAGATAACCACTGGCTTTCATCTCCATTGCCACAAAACCTAATGAGCGATTGTTATAGACGATTATTTTAACGGGTAGGTTAAGCTGTTTAAGTGACAACAGGTCCCCCATTAACATTGAAAATCCTCCATCGCCACACATCGCAATAACTTGCCTGTCACGATTTAAAGATTGTGCACCCATTGCCTGAGATAAGGCATTAGCCATAGAGCCATGATTAAATGAACCAATTAAACGACGTTGACCATTCATCGTTAAATAACGCGCAGCCCAAACCGTAGGAGTACCAACATCACAAGTGAAAATAGCATCTTTTGCAGCTTGTTCGTCGAGTAAGCGCGTTAAATACTGTGGGTGAATCAACCCCTGTGAGGTTTTTCCATCAGCTAATTCATCTAACTCTTCTCTGGCAGTTTTATAATGTTTAACACACTTATCTAAATGCTTGCTACTACGATCGCCCTGTAATTGTTTTAGCAATGCAGTGATAGTATCTTTAGCATCCCCTAATACACTGAAGTCGACTTGTACGTGTCGCCCCAGTGAAGCAGGTTGATTATCAATTTGTAGGATTTTACTGTTGTTAGGATAAAAAGCTTTGTATGGAAAACTAGTACCAATCATTAATAAAGTTTCAGCTTCAGCCATTGCGTGATAGCCCGATGAAAACCCAATCAATCCAGTCATACCAACGTCATAGGGGTTGTCGTACTCTAAAAACTCTTTACCACGCATTGCATGCACTATCGGCGCCTGTAGCTTTTCAGCTAAAGCAACCACCTCGTCATGTGATTCTTTACAACCAGCTCCACATAATAACGTTATTTTTTTACTTTTATTTAAGTGCTCAGCCATTGTATTGATATCAGAAAGATCGGGTAAAAGCGTGGCAGGTTTTGGATGATTCCATTTTGCTGAAATACCCTCTGGCATATTTTTTAGAGCAACATCACCAGGCAACACTAAAACACTAACATCATTGTGCAAAATAGCTTGTCGCATAGCCGTTTCTAATAGGTAAGGCATTTGTTCGGGATTAGAAACTAACTCACAGAATACACTACATTCTTTAAATAACTCCTGTGGATGTGTCTCTTGGAAATATTGACTGCCGATTTCAGAAGAAGGGATATGAGATGCAATTGCTAATACGGGTACTTTGTTACGATGACAATCAAATAAACCGTTAATTAAATGAAGATTACCCGGACCACAAGATCCTGCACAAACGGCTAATTTCCCAGAAATATGGGCTTCAGCACCTGCGGCAAAAGCAGCGGCTTCTTCATGACGGGTTCCTAACCACTCGATTTTGTCCATTTTCCGTAAACTATCACTTATTCCATTGAGTGAATCGCCAGTTACTCCCCATATACGTTCTATTCCGGCTTGGTCTAGGGTTTGAGTGATAAAACTTGCGATACTTTGGCTCATATTAAGATACTCCTCAGTATTAGATTAAAGGCATAAAACCTTTATTGATGGTTGTTTCGTTTTTGATTCAAAATCATGAAACATAAAATTATCATCCTCTTGATACGTTTACTTTTCAAGATCTGGATCACACTTTTATGTTATTCACATTTAATTTATTAATATAATAGAAAGTATTGTTAGTCGTATTTCAAACAGCAACAATCTTCCTTTTGATAAGTTGTGGCTGTTTATCACCAATAATATTAAATCTTACTGTATAAAGTAGAAGTTAACGGCAATTGCTAAGGTATTAAAACTAATGAGATAATAAATGCCTTAACTTTTACCGTACACATTAAAAACTTAATAAAAGAGAAGTACATGACCAATCCACCCTGCCCCAAATGCCGCTCTGAGTTTGTCTACCCAGATCAAGATCTATTGATGTGTCCTGAATGTGGATATGAATGGAGCCCATCAGAGACGCTTGCAGAAGAAGCTCTGTTACAGATTAAAGATAGCAATGGCACACCTCTAACTGAGGGCGATAAGATAACAATGGTTAAAGACCTTAAAATAAAAGGCAGCTCTAAAGTCATTAAGGTTGGCACCAAGGCCGTTATTAAGAGAATTGTCGAAGGTAAAGATCATCAACTAGATTGTAAAGTCGATGGTATTGGAGAAATGATGGTAACAGCAAAGTTTGTAAAAAAAGCTTGAGTAGGATATAAAATAAAAGTTTATAAGCAAATTCACAAATATGTTACCTTCTGTGGCTACGTTTTATAATCTTAACCTAATCATTAAGTTAACGTCTATTATCAGCAGAAGTACACCGTACTTTATGCAACTAGACTGTATTAGGTTAGGTGACGTTAAGCTTAACGATTTGATTTATGAAGACGAGTTATTTAAGTTACAAATAACCCTCTTACCACCCCAATAAAGGAAATGGATAAGATTATGTTTACTAAAGAAATGGTTCATACAGCACTACAAACTTGGTGTGATAATGTAGTAAAAGTGGGAAAAGTTCACTCTGAAGGTGGTGATGCACAAGCATTTTCTCTTCAAGTTTTATCTGAAAACTACGATTATGATAATGGCCACGTATTGTTTAAACCAACGTTAACATTTGGTCAACAGACTTTCCGTCCAACTAAAGAAGGGGCGCTTTCTTACTTTGTAGGGGGTAACCCTGATTTCCCAGATGATACAGGCTTTAAACTTAAACCATGGGTAAAAGTTTGGTACAGCAAAGAAGACTTTATTCTGCATGATGATTTAGCGATTGTGCAATGTAATGTGCACTTTATTGGTGAGGACGACAGCCATATTTTTGTAAATAAAAGCTTTGTATTTAAGTTATGTGAAAATAATAAAGTACGTATTATCCTGCATCAATCTTCTCTACCTTACCAACCATAAGTATTTAATAGCCCGCTTATTTAGCTATTAAGAAAAAACCAGCTTTATGCTGGTTTTTTTAATTACTTACTTAACTTAGTTACTTTTAACCAATACAAAAAAGCAACAAACACAGCAAAACTCAATGATATATAACAAAGCGGTGTGCCCATTTCACTTCTTGGACAAATACCTCCCTGAGAGAATTCCAGTGCACTACCTATCACTGCCAATAATATGACCGGTGTCCATCCTACTACAAATAACCACTTAGAATATTTTTTACGATCAAATAAAGCAGCCATTAACATTAACAAATAACCAATACTAACCAGATAACAAGCCGGTATATTGATTACTGATGGGCAAGGGGCAATACCTGTAACCGTTAAATAAGAAACAGAAATTCCCCCATATAACCCTGCACTGAGCGACACCAGTAAAATAGCCGTAATAACCGCGGCAATTAATTTTTTTAGTCCCTTATTTTCATTATCTTGCATATTACTCATCTTTTATAAATTTAACTTTTTGTATGCTCTGTGTGCCGCATAAATTGAAATAGAAAATATAATTAAGTGCACAAGATTCATTGCCGCAGGCAGCAACCACACACCAATACTTAAACCAGTAAAGTAAGTAGCAAATATCGCAGCCAAAATAACTGCAGGGCTAAATAAAGCAACCCAACGTGGATATAAGGTTTTACCTAGTACAATACGCCATATCCAAAGTATAGAAACAACCACCATTGCTAAGCGTAACGCATTAACCAAGGGTTCATTATGTAAACCAAATTCGCTTAACAAACCTTGTAATTGCAAAACAAAATTAGCATCTGTTGTATCGGCTATTTCATGCGCTGTTAACGCTAAATAAATGCGTCCACCTAACCAAGCATTGCCAACCATAAAAGCATAACCACCGAGTAAAGTAATGATCCAACCATGTACTTTACTTCCACCTTTAATAAACATTTGCCCTAAGTGCCAATATCCTAAAATATATAACGGCGCCGCTAAGGTACTGAAAAAGTGCCCTATTGTTAGTCTTTCTTTACTTACATTAGCAAAGTAACCATAGCCTTCGGCTTCATAACCACCCAGCTGTGAGAACTGTAAAGTAAACTCGCCTATTCCTACGAATAAAGCAGCAAGAAATCCGGCGATACCTGTTAATAGCAAAGTGTTATAAGTTTTTTTATCCACAAAAATGCTCTCTTATTAATAATTTAAAGCGCTAGGCTTTTATTTAATATCACTGTTGATTATTGATAATCAGCAAGGTTAATCGTGGAATCCACTTGAGGTGAATCAATACTCACTGTGTTGCCATTTTGGTAGCTCACTTGTATAGACTTAATGTCAGTTTGATTATCTAAACCAAAAAATAGGTCACTGGTTTGATCAGATCCCAAGCCTTCACTGCTATAAAACTGGTTCGTATAGGTTTGACCATTGTCCATAGTAAGGGTCACAATTGCGCCTAATGAGTCTGTTTGGTCTTTAAATCGCACTTTTAACCAATGACGTTCACCACCATTGTTAATAAAAGCGCGTAACTTACCGTTTAAATTACCAATAACGGCATCTGGCCAACCGTCTTGATTAAAATCTGAAACAACGGTAGTCACACCAAAGTGTTTATTGGCAATGCCTGCCACTTCTTCGACGGGCTTAAATGTATTATCTTGGTACTGCTGTAAGAGGTTTCCAGGGTAGAGATCTAGATACTCAACAGCAGGAAAACGGATATAGTTTTGAGTAATAAGGTAGTCAGCTAAAGAGTCATTATTAAAGTCATAAGAGACAAGCCCCCAACCAAATCCATATTTTGCGGCATTATTTGCTAATGCCGTATCCTTGAATTTAAAGTCACCTTGGTTTTCTAGCAAGATATAGTCTTTATTTAAAGTTTGTTCGTCAGTTAAATCACCTACAACTAAAAAGTCGGGTAAGGTTTTTCCTACGTTACTGAAATATAAGTCTAAAAGCCCATCATTGTTATAGTCACTAACAGCAATGCCCATTGGATAACTATAGGTAACCGGTAATTCAATACTATCAAATGTTAAATCGCCATTATTTTTAAATACACGAACAAATCCCGTATCTTGAGCGACCACTAAATCACTTAAGCCATTATTATTTAAATCAACAAAAACTGCTGTGAAGGTATTATGCTGCTCAAATACACCTGATGACTTAGTAATATCAGTAAAAGTATTATCACCATTATTTAACAGTAAGTTACTAATTCCGCCATAAACTTGATTAAAAATAGTTTCACCTTCAACATATTCAGGACGAATATAATTAGAAACATATAAATCAACGGCGCCATCATTATTAATATCGCCGAATGAAATGGATAAAGGTAACGATTTTTTATCTAAAGGAAATTCTATTTTTTTCCCAATAAAACCTTCACCTGTATTTTCATAAAGGTAAACTCCACTACTTCGAGCAACAAATAAATCAACCCAACCGTCATTATTGGCATCAATGGAAGCAGCCCCATAAGTCGGGTCATCATTGGCTTTATCAAACCATCCTAGTGTGGATACACTCACTAAGCTATTATCAACATACTTTTGTAAGCTATCTTGTTGACCAATCCCTCCACCAACAAAAATCTCATCGATATTGTCATTATCTATATCAATGGTAGATAACGCCATAAAGGGCAAACCAGCAACGAAGTCTGATTGATGTGTAAAATCAGTGCTAATTTCTGTAAAACGTAAATCGGTCTCACCTTGCTCTTGCTCTGCCCCTTGTATGATAAAGGTGACAATTCTAGTAAAAAAGAATGAAATACATATTAAGATACCAATAACAATTAACGATATTTTTTTCCATCTACTCATAATATTCTCCGGTGAGTAACCAATTTAGACGTCCTTATGACAGGCTATAGTAATAAGACCGAGGAAAATGCTAAAAGCATTCAACTTTTATAAAAGAAAGTATAAAAATTACAGGTATTAATATAGAAAAAAGAAAGTACTGCTAATCAGCTTTATTAAGAGTATGTGAGTTTAGCTAAACTGGAAGATTATTTTTAGCAAAGCAAAGACCATAAAAAGTAGCATACTCTTCTCTTTATGAAACGATCAAATGATGAAATGATGAAATGATGAAATCAATTATCTAGGTAGGTACGTCTTAGTCGTACCAGTCTAAATAACCACTTGTATGAAAATGAGCGCTAAAAAACTTTAAAGAAGCAATGCCATCCCCACCAGCGATAATTTACTAAATTAGCCAGAGCAAGATGGTAGCTATATTCCATGCTGTTCTGGCTTCTGTAGTAATAAATCATTATTACTTTAGTAAAGCCTGTGCAAGCCAAGTTTTAAACTGTCCTGCGGGTAACGCTCCATTCAAAGTGTCAACCACTTTACCTTGTTTAAATACCATTAAGGTTGGGATGCTACGAATATTATATTGTGCCCCTAATTGCTGTTGATCTTCTGTATCGACTTTTACAAATCGTGCCGTTGTATTTTGTGTTGCAACCTCTGTAAAGGTCGGCGCAAAGTTAATACAAGGGCCGCACCATGGTGCCCAGAAATCAATAACTACAGGTTTATCACCAGAAATTAACGCGGATAAATTAGCCTGAGTCCCTTCAATTGGTGCACCTTGTAGTAAACCTTTTTTACAGCGTCCACAACTAGGATTTGCTTCAATACGCTCTATCGGTAAACGGTTCATGGAATGGCAATGTGGGCATCGTGAAGTGATTGTTGTCATTTTTTATCTCTCAAGTTAGACGACCACTGGTTAAAAGTGGTCGATATGCCAGTACTTAGTCTATCGTCAGTTAATTGATGTGGTGCTTTTATTAAAAGCTCACGACTAAATTTTTATCATTGCCAGTTGCGATAATAAAATAAAAGTTGCTGAATAATAGTCTGTTTCTGCTGTGATTTCAGGGAATAACGTCTCAGTTTGATTGTGAACTTTTGCTTCAGTAGCGGTTTTGATTGCTTTCATCCCACTATTTATCAATTGCTCTGAAGGTTGGTTTGTTAATAGATCAACTGACGCTGGAATATCATCCTGAGCCCAAAAATCAATAAATGGCGTCACTAATTGTGTTTGCTGCTCATCTGCTAGCATCAAATAAAGGGGTAATCGATTAGCATTCTCGCCATATTTTGATGAGTTAGCACCTTCTAAGGTCACCTTACCTTCAGAAATAACAGACCAGTCTGCAGGTAGGTTCCACTTACCAAATTGACCAGATTGCATCAATGATGTCCCCGATTGGTATAAGTCAGCCCAAAGAGGATCACCAGTCACCTCTGAAAATAAATTAAAGGCAGGGAAAACCCAGTAGGATAAATTAATTTGAACTCGTCCATCGTCTAATTCAAAGCCAGTCTCACTAGGTAAGACTAATGGATAATCAAACTTTTGATCGATAAGCTTTGCTTTAATCGCATCTAAAACTCGAAAACCTTCCACTAAATAAACTTGGCGATCCCATTTATTTTCTGCTGCAAATAAAGCCCACGCGATAATGATATCGCCATTACTCGCGTTATCTTGATCTGAAATACATTGTTTATCACAGCGACCTTGTTCTGCAGCCGTTACTTTTCCGCGAAAGAGGTGATCTTCACGTTGCATGTTTTGTTGAGTCCATGCCCAGATTTCTTCAAACTTCTTACGATCATTTGAGAATACAGCTAATAATAAAGCAAATCCTTGTCCTTCACTGCTAGATAAGTTGTTATTTTCTTTATCAAGCACCTGCCCTGATTCAATAAACTGTTCTTTGTAAGCAATCCAATTTTTTTGAAAAGGTGTGCGTTCAAAAGAAAGAAATTGTGGTAGAAGCAATATGACAATGAAAAACAATATTATTAATAAAAATATAATTTTCTTCATTTTTCTGTATCCCTTAACTTTTTAAGATCTATGTGATTTTGCAAATGGCCCGCTATGATAAAGGCGATCTTGATAAAAATCACTACAAATAACATTTAGCGAATACCAGCTTCAATCATTAACAAACCTAAAACAAAAAAGAGAGCCTATGCCCTCTTTTTATACATAATCAAACGGTAAACTCACACTTTTTGATACTTGAAAAAGTAACCGTTCTAAAGCAATTGTTTACGGCAACGTGCTATTATTTATTTTGTTGAGCATTAAAACGTTCAAAAGCGGCTTCTAAATCAGCGATCAGATCATCTGGGTTTTCTAAACCAATATGTAAACGAATCAGCGGTTTACTTTTATCCCATGTCGTTGCCGTTCTAATACTATCAATACCTGACACACTTAAAATTAAGCTTTCATAACCACCCCATGAAAAGCCCATTTTAAAATGCTTCATATTTTCAACTAATGCCGTTAATGCTTTACTAGAGCCTTCTTTTAACACAAAT
Source organism: Psychromonas aquatilis (assembly GCF_038155185.1). Classification (NCBI taxonomy): domain Bacteria; kingdom Pseudomonadati; phylum Pseudomonadota; class Gammaproteobacteria; order Alteromonadales; family Psychromonadaceae; genus Psychromonas; species Psychromonas aquatilis. The sequence goes on along the minus strand of NZ_JBAKAZ010000057.1, from coordinate 10,720 downwards.
GAAAATAAGCCATTGGAAGCGGTAAAATCACGTTTAAAGAACTCATGACCAGGACAAGACTCAAAAGCCGGGTGACGAAGATGATCGACTTCAGGGCGAGTTGCTAACCAATTTGCAACTTGTAATGCATTCTTTTCATGTTGTGCCATACGGACACTTAAAGTACGTAAACCACGGCTTGCTAAATAAACGTCATCAGGAGATATACATTGCCCCATTAAGTAACTATTTTCACGCAATTGTTCCCAGTGCGCTTCATTAGCTGTAGCCGTTCCCATCATCACATCGGAATGACCAACAATATACTTAGTCGCGGCTTGAATAGAGATATCAACTCCCATATCAAAAGGACGTGAGTTAATTGGCGATGCCCAGGTATTATCTAGCATCACAACAATGCCGTGTTCGTGAGCTATTTTACTTAATGTAGGTACATCTTGAACTTCCATGGTAATTGAACCTGGAGACTCTAAGAATAATACTTTTGTATTGTCTTGGATTAGGTCTTTAATGCCGGCGCCGATCATCGGATCATAATAAGTTGTTTCAACACCAAAGCCCGCTAATAAGCTATCACATAAGGCACGTGTTGGTTCATATGCACTATCAACCATTAATAAATGATCGCCTGCTTTTAAGAATGACATTAATGCATTACTGATTGCAGCCGCACCGGATGGGTATAACGCTGTCCCAACTCCTCCCTCTAACTCTGAAATGGCAGCTTGAAATGCAAAATGTGTCGGGCCACCACGACGTCCATAAAATAACTCTCCATTGGCTTTGTTTTTAGAAGCAAATCGCATCTCTTCCATGGTGTCAAAAACCATAGTAGAAGCACGTACAACGGGTGGATTAATAACTCCTTGAGTCCATTTTTTATCACGGCCTAGACTAACTATCTGCGTTTCTTTTTTCATTTAACTTATCCATTTATTGTGTAAGAAAATTCATTAAAACTTATGTTACCACTTCAAAAAAAATAATCAGTGTTAAATACTTATAATATAGACAGATTTATTGTAACTAATGACGATCTGCTTGTTGCAATACATTCCAATTAAAAATTCAGTATAATTAGCTACTTCTTTTTTTTAACTAGGTTAACTATGCATTTTGAAACTCACTTTATTTTAAATAGAGATCACTATAGCGAATGCTTTGATCAATCAATGCTACTGAAAGGCCCACAAAAGCCACGCTTTATCTTTATCAGCTTCTGTATTTTAGCGGGGTTATTCTTTTTATTTTTAACTGAAGTGCAAGGATTATTAGCTTGGTTCTTTTTTGGCTTAGCGACCTTAGAGTTCCTTAGTTTCAAATATCGACGCTCATGGTGGCTAACACGACAAATGATCAGCAGAAACGCTGGCAACAAAATCACCTTAATATTCGATGAAAGTGGCATTGAGAATAAAAGTGTTTATATCAATAACAAGCTATCCTGGGATGCAATAAACAGCTATCAAGAAACTGAAAAGGGTTTTATGCTCAATACAAAAAAAGGTGGACAGCAATATTTAAGTAAAAGTTGTTTAGATCAAAACATACAAGCTTACCTCCTTGAAAAACTCACAGTTAATAAAGCAACTTAATTGATCTTAAAAAGGCTAAACACTCTTGCTGTTTAGCCTTTTAATAGATCCCAAGCATCTAACTAATTGGATAAATGGGCTTATCTTTATTTTCAGTTTGCCAATTAATCCATAACTTTTTATCTGTCCCCGTACTTACCGTGACATAGTTTCTTGAGCGTATATATTTATCAGAATGTATCGGTGCTAACATTTTTGCCATAATCGAATTATCTTCATTTAGATACTCATCTCGATCATTAGTTGAAGTGACGATCCCCAACCAAGCTAAACGACTAGGTGCTGGATGTACTATCCCAGAAGAAACAACTTGATGTACTTTTGTCACAGGGCTGTCCGTTTTATCTGTGATAACACCTAAACAGCCTACATGCACATCCCCGGAAAATATGACCGTTTTATTTAGCGTAGATTGTTGTTGGCGTTTTTTAGCATTGCTTAACAAGTTCATGATTAAACGTGCCCGCTCACCTTGATGCTCCTTAGCTCGCCAATGATCTTTTAAATCATCCGCTAACTCGTCTTCCCAAGGGGTTGTATCAACATAGGACTCTGCCACAGAAAAATCTCGATACACCACAGGGACAGCAGACAGAATGAATAAATTGCCTTGATTAACCGTCTGCTTTAAGTAATCAACCACTTCACTCCATTGTTGTTCGCTCATCACCTGCTTAAGCGAACGCTGACTTCTATTATCTAGCGCTAAAATATGGTTTTCTCTGAAAGTAAATGCCAATGCGTAATGTTCTGCTTTAGTATTAAACAAGGCTTTATTTTTCAAAGAACGAATTTGGAATAATTCAAAATAATACTTAGCTTGTGCAAAAATCGTTTTATGCACTCCCCAGTTTTGTATCTCTTCTGGGTAACTCCCCCAACCATCAAAAATATCATGGTCGTCCCACATCATCACGGTAGGAATTGATGCTAACATTAATGAGGTATCGGGCTGGTTCCAACGCTCAAAATAAAGTTTCTCATAAAACTTTGCGACTTGGCTTTGTAATACTTTACTGGATTTTTTAGCTTGCTTTTCTTGCAGGCTTTTTGCCGACCACTGTTTTAATTCAGCGACATCATTCCAAATTGAATCTGCATATAATTGATCTCCTCCCATCATCATCATTGAATAAGGCGCATCGATCACGGGGATATTATTTCTAACTGAGTTTATACGAGGTTCATGGGTGGCCTTGATGCGTTTCCACAATAAATAAGGGTCGCTTGTTTTATTAATAAGATCTGGGCTAGAAAAGCCATTACAAGATGTATAGATACATTCAGGCTGTTCGTTTTTAGCTGGGACATAGAAAGACCATGCCTTTCTATTATTATGATCCTCAATCAACTGCTCAGAGGTAGTTTGTATGCTGTAATCAATAACAATACCCTGCGCAGGAGCTGTTAACTCAATTTCAGCTCGCCAAAATTTACCATAATACATAGTAGTGATTACTGAGGCATTGATAACATCGCCATTAGAAAGCTGCAGTGCTGCAACGTCACAGTCCAGTGGAGTAACAAAACACACTGTATAGACAGTATCTGACTCTATTCCTAACAAGGGTCCAAGTAGTAACTTCATATATAAGCTCCTTTTATAAACTCATTTACTCGCTTAAGTAACAAAAATTAAGTTTAGTCCCTTCTTTTAAACAAATCAGAATTTAGTATAAAAAACGTCCAATAATGAGATCTAAAAAGAACGGTACTTCATTAATAACTTTCATTAGTAATTATCATTAATGAAGAGTGAATATTGTCTTGTTGAAACAATGCGCTACGCTGAATATAAGGCTTATCGATGCTGTTTAACAAAGTCTAAAAAGGTTTTATCCGCTTTTGAGAGATAACCATTTTTTCGCCAAGCAATAGAGATATCCAGTACAATCGGTTCTTCAAAGGGAATCGATACAATACCAGGCTCCTCTTCCGTTGCCATTTCTAGTAAAGCACTGATTGCAAAATCTTGTTTAACTATTTTTAAAATGACCGCTAGTAAATTCGTTTCAAATGAAAAGTTCGCGGTTAAGTTCTTTTGTAGACAAATATCATCTAATTTTTCTCGATGAAAATATCCCTTTTTAAACATCACTAAATCTTGTGAGAAAAATGCGTCATAAGAAAGCACTTTTTTATCAGCAAACTCATGATCAGTATTCACCACCGCAACCATTTGTGAACGTATTAATAATTCAGAATCTAATGCCTCAGGTAAATTACGTGTTTGTATAATGCCTAAATCAATCTCCCCCTCTAATAACATTTTCTGGATCGACTGTGTGCCGGCTTCAATCATGATTAACTTTAATTTGGGGTAGCGACTTTTAAAAGCCATGAGTATATTAGGGAAGTAATAGGTCCCCATAATACTCGGTACACCTAATCTTACTTCTCCTTTTTCTAAGCCTCTTAACTCCTTCATGGCCAAGGTTGCATCATCTAATTGTTGAACGATTTTTTTAGCGTGCAACAACAACACTTCCCCTTCGTGAGTGAGCAATAATTTACGCTGTTCACGACGAAATAGTTCCAGCTCAAGTTGCGCTTCTAATTTTTTGATCGCGACACTTAATGCAGGTTGCGCAATATGTAGTGATTTTGCTGCGTGCGTTATATTTTGATGCTTTGCCACAGCAATGAAATAAGTAAGCAGTCGAATATCCATAACAATAACCAAAAACTATGAAATTAATAATTATTATATATTTTCATTATCACAAACAACTTGCTACTGTTTTGTTTTGTTTTTTTATTTGCTAGGGGTGATCACGTAGATGATTGAATTTCGAAGTAGAGCTTATTATCAAGTGAGTATCGCCCTTGCATTTGGATCATTCTTAATCTTCTGTAACCTCTATTTATTTCAGTCAATGTTGCCCATGTTGACAGAAAGCTTTTCAGTCTCAGCGACTAAAGTAAACTGGTTACTAGCCGCAGGTACTTTTACCCTAGCGTTAATGTTACTGCCCTGGGCTTTTGCATCAGAAGTGATTGGTCGCCGAAAGGTTTTGATCATTAGTTTGTTTTTGTTACCAATCATAGGCTTTATTTCGTTACTAACAGATAATCTGGTTCTTTTAATTATTAGCCGCGCCTTAATGGGCATGGCGCTAGCTGGTTTTGCCGCGGTTGCGGTGGCTTATATGGCAGAAGAGTTCACCGCAAAAGCGTTTAGTCATGGCATTGGTGCTTACATCAGTGCAAATTCGTTAGGTGGTATTTCAGGGAGAATATTTGGCGGTACTGTAACAGATTATTTCGATTGGCAAACTGCTGTTGCAGGCATGGCCTTTCTTAGCTTGATCGGGGCAATTATTGTCGCGCTAGTGCTTCCCAAAGGAAAAGCGATCACAACGAAGGCGCCACCATTATCTCAATACCATAAGACCATCGCTCAACATTTAAAAAACAAAAAAATACTCTGTGCAATGTTAATTGGAGGGGTGAATTTTGCGCTGTTTATGAATTTGTATTCGGTGACCGGATTTCGCTTAGTTGCAGCGCCTTATAATATGCCGATCAGCGCCGCTTCAATGATCTTTTTATGCTACCTATCAGGTACTATCAGTGCGCGCTTAGTGGGGATATGGTGTCAACGTAGAAGTGCCATTTCAGGTATGTTTTTTGGAGCAGTGATTAGTCTCCTCGGCATGTTGTTAATTAGTTACACTTCGCTTGTAGTGATACTTATCGGCTTAAATTTACTGAGCTTTGGTGCTTTCTTTACTCACTCTCTGGCATACGGCTGGGTAAGCCAACAAGCTAAAACAGCTCGCTCAACGGCAACAGCTTTATACTTAGTTAATTATTATACTTCAGGCAGTCTAGGCGGATTCTTTTTATTGTATTGTTGGCAACATGGTGGCTGGAGTAAAGTGATGTTAGGTGCCGGATTCTTATATTTACTGGTTTTCTGGTTATGTTACTGTCTTCGTCATTATTCTGCTGTAAAGGAACATTAAATAAAAGTAATCACTTTGCTTGCTGGTTAAAAAAGACTTTAAATATGAACAAGCAAGGAAGACAGACCAGCATGGTTGTTAAAATATCAAACCAGCTATGATAATCTAAATAATTCATTAATGCGCCGTAAAAAAATAAGCTCACCAGTGCATAAGCGCCCACTTTATAGCTGCATCCTAATAATGCGCAAACAATTACCATTACTGACGCAGTATGCGAACTAAAGTCAGATGCCATTGATGCCCACCAGCCGAAATATAACTCAATAAAAGCAAAGCCATAAACATAGCAGTAAGCAATAAAACACAAGAATGCTAACCTATTATTAAATTTAAACCTCAAATAATAAAGGCAAAATAAAGCCAATATTGGCGTATAAAGATCAGCAATATAAGCTAACATTGACTGACCTTTTTTAGTTTAGTCTTGATATTTTTACTATTGATTATCAGGATCAAGTTGCTTACTTTTCTGTAACGAGTCAATACTTCTCAATCTTGCATTACTATCATTTTGAGAATCCAATGCGACCAATTGTAATGACTTTTCATTGAATTGATTCGGGTCATCATCGCCAGATTGTGTTGCTTGATGGTTTTTAAAAGTCACTTTGATTAAACCTTCCTGCACAAAGACTTTATCTTTAACAATACTAGGCTCTATCAATTTAATATTGACTTCTTGAACACGATTACCCAGCAGCTCTGAACCAAGATGCTTACTTTCTTGAGTAGAAAAAGCATAGGAGAAAAGCCCTATATAAGTGAATACGCCCTTACCTTGAGTATTAATTTCAAAAGGTACTGAATAATAAGTCAGTCCTTTACTATTATTATCCAATAAGGTTAATTGGGATAAACTGACAAAAACATCGCCACGATCGTATACCGCGTTATTATCTGCATCACTCCCCTCAACTAATTCACTATAAGCGCCAGATAAACTAACCTCACCTTCGCTTTGCTCTACTTGATCTAAAATAACTGGTCGGTTACTTTCAGGATAGTTGATAGTTACAGGATGTGTTCCAAGTAATGCCTCAGATATGATTTGTTGAGTACTTTTTTCAATATTTGCTTCAATAGGATTTAAATCTGGCTCTGCTTTTTCAGTCTGTTGCTCTACATTACTCGAGTCTACTTTAACTGTTTCAACCTGTGTTTCATTACCATCCGTATTTTTCAAAAAATATGACACAATAATAATCACTATTAGTGCAGCTAATATCTTTATTGATCTTTTAAGCATATTGACTCTCTACGGTTAAATTAATATCGGATAAGACACTTAAAAACTCACTCGTCAGCGGCGCATTAATCTCTATTTTATCACCTGTTTTAGGGTGAATGACACTTAAATAAGCTGCATGCAATAATAAGCGCTGTAAATTAAAGTGTTCTCTAAACATAATATTATGCTTACCATCGCCATGAGAAGTATCACCAACGATAGGGTGTCGTAAATGCTTCATATGGCGACGTAACTGATGTTTACGTCCAGTTTTAGGGATTAACTCCATTAATGAATAACGGGAAGAGGCATAAGGACCAACAGCTATAGGCACTTCGGTTTGTGCTAAACAACGATATTCAGTAACAGCTTCTTGAGGAGGCTTGGTTATATCCGCTTTTTTATCTGCAATTTTATCGTATTGATATTTTAATGGATAATCTAAGCGCCCTTCACCTAAGTGCCCTCTTACTACGGCAAGATAACTTTTTTCAGTAGTTTGATCGATGAATTGCTGCATCAAATGTCTAGCGCTATCTTTATCTAATACAAATAATAAGACCCCAGAAGTCGGCCTATCTAATCGGTGAACAGGATAAACATGTTGGCCAATTTGATCTCGTAATTTTTGAACTGCAAATTCAGTGGCATTGGTATCTAACCAACTACGGTGCACCAATAAGCCTGATGGTTTATTGATCGCAACCAGGTATTCATCTTGATATAAAATCTCAAGCTCAGGACTAGTAACTTCTACAGAAATATCTTGTTGCTCAGCTACAGTCGCTAACATCAGGTCGATATTCTCATTGATATCTTGTTCATTAATATCTGGTTTATTTGATTCAGTTTGCTTCATATTCTTCGCTTGTTGACACTTTAACGGTTAATTTTTTGGGCTTAAATCTCAAAAAGCAAATTTAAAATAAGCTAATTAGAAAAAATTATGTCTAATATAACAATTACCGTCCTAAAATTCATGTTGCTATTTAATAGCATTATAAAAGTAAATTTCTATCTTAACGGTAAAATTTATCGTAAAGTTATTTACTTGTAATAATAAGAAGCTAAGCTTATAGAAATTAAGGCCTTGATAGCTTGAAGCTATCAATATAATAAAATTAAACCATTTAACATTTAAGGGTTTATCTGGGATAGTACTTACATATTCCAAAAATTGAACGATTTTACAAAAATAAGAGGGTTTATCTATGTCAGAAAACAAATGTCCTGTAATGCACGGTGGGGCTACTACAACAACAGCAAATAAAATATGGTGGCCGAAAGCGCTTAACCTAGATATTCTTCACCAATACGATACAAAAACTAATCCGTTAGAAGCAGACTTCGATTACCGTGAAGCGGTTAAGACATTAGACGTAGAATCTCTTAAAAAAGATATGCTCGAATTAATGACAGACAGCCAACCTTGGTGGCCAGCTGACTGGGGTCATTACGGTGGTTTAATGATTCGTATGACTTGGCACTCAGCAGGTACATACCGTATCGCCGATGGTCGTGGTGGCGCGGCATCTGGTAGCCAACGTTTTGCACCATTAAACTCATGGCCTGATAATGCTAACCTTGATAAAGCACGTCGTTTACTTTGGCCAATCAAAAAGAAATACGGTAATAAATTAAGCTGGGCTGATTTAATTGCTTATGCCGGTACTATGGCTTATGAGTCAATGGGTCTTAAAACCTTTGGTTTTGCTTTCGGCCGTGAAGACATTTGGCACCCAGAAAAAGATATCTACTGGGGTTCTGAAAGAGAATGGCTAGCACCAAGTGGTAGTGAAGGTTCTCGTTACTCTGGCGAACGTGATCTAGAAAACCCATTAGCAGCTGTAATGATGGGACTTATTTACGTAAACCCTGAAGGTGTTGATGGTAAATCAGATCCACAAAAAACCGCTAATGATATCCGTGTAACCTTTGCACGTATGGCAATGGATGATGAAGAAACCGTTGCACTAACAGCTGGTGGACATACCGTTGGTAAAGCACACGGTAATGGCGATGCGTCTCAAGTGGAAGCTGATCCTGAAGGTGCTGAATTAGAAGACCAAGGTTTAGGTTGGTTAAATAAAACTAAGCGTGGTATTGGCCGTGATACGGTAACAAGTGGTATTGAAGGTGCTTGGACAACTCACCCAACAAAATGGGATAACGGTTTCTTTGACTTATTACTTAACCACGAGTGGGAATTGAAAAAAAGCCCAGCTGGCGCAACGCAATGGGAGCCAATTGATCTTCCTGAAGATAAAAAACCAGTTGATGTTGAAGATTTAACAACTCGTTATAACCCAATGATGACTGATGCCGATATGGCAATGAAAGTAGATCCTGAGTACCGTAAAATTTCTGAGAAATTTGCTCAAGATCAAGAGTACTTTTCTGAAGTCTTCGCCCGTGCATGGTTTAAATTGACTCACCGTGATTTAGGTCCAAAAGCACGTTACATTGGTCCAGATGTACCACAAGAAGAATTAATTTGGCAAGACCCAGTACCAGCTGGCAGCACTGATTACGATGTTGAAGCAGTTAAAGCAAAAATTGCAGCATCTGATTTAACAGTAAGTGAATTAGTTGCAACAGCATGGGATAGCGCAAGAACATACCGTAACTCAGATAAGCGCGGTGGTGCTAATGGCGCACGTATTCGCCTAGAGCAACAAAGAAACTGGGAAGGTAATGAGCCTGAGCGTTTAGCTAAAGTATTAACAGTACTTGAAGCAATCGCAGCAGAAAGTGGTGCAAGTGTTGCTGATGTAATTGTACTAGCGGGTAATGTTGGTATTGAGAAATCAGCAAAAGAAGCTGGCTTTGATGTCACTGTACCATTCACAGCTGGCCGTGGTGATGCAACACAAGAAATGACTGATGATCATTCTTTTGAAGTACTTGAACCTGTACATGACGGTTTCCGTAACTGGCAGAAAAAACATTTCACAGTAACACCTGAAGAGATGTTACTTGATAAAGCGCAGTTACTTAACTTAACAGCGCCTGAAATGACAGTATTAGTCGGTGGTATGCGTGTAATTGGTACTAACTTCGGTGGTACTAAAGATGGTGTATTCACTGATAATGAAGGTGCATTAACAAATGACTTCTTTGTTAACCTAACTGACATGAATAACTCATGGGTACCGACTGGTCGTAACTCTTACGAGATACAAGATACAGCAACAAAAGCAGTTAAGTGGACAGCAACACGAGCAGATTTAGTGTTTGGTTCAAACTCTATCCTACGTTCATACGTTGAAGTTTACGCACAAGACGATAACAAAGAAAAATTTGTTAACGACTTTATTGCAGCTTGGGTTAAAGTCATGAATGCAGATCGCTTTGATTTAGCATAATCACTTAATTAGGTTGTAATGACCTAACCTAAGATATTACTAAGCCCTGATTTTTCAGGGCTTTTTTGTACCTGTTTTTTACTACTACAATCACAATCAGTTGCAATCTTGCCTATAGATGCATTAATTTAATTATCAAATATCACCCACTTTAAGGATAAATATGATAATTAAAGCAGATGTAGCAACTATCGATATATTAGGCCATATCATCTTATGGTTTTTATTAATTATGGTGACTTTTGGGATTGCCGCTTTCTTTTACCCCTACTCATTTTCTAAATTTGTTATTAACCGTTCCGTATTAATTGATGAGCAAGGGAGCACTAGAAAAATGACCTGTAACACAGACCTTTTTGGTAATATAGGGCATGTCATTTTATGGGCGATCATTTCTATTCTAACGTTAGGGTTAGGCTATGCTTTTTATTTTTATAAAGTATGGAATTACTCCCTTAACAACACCACTATTAGCTAGCAATTAAACACATTTCTAGCCTCTATAGGACGATAAAAACTCGAGAGTTTGCATCACCATATAGAGGTCTTACTGATACCTGT
>NZ_JBAKAZ010000056.1:0-20589 GCF_038155185.1 Psychromonas aquatilis | reverse complement strand
AAAGCATACGAGAAAATTCTACTTTTGACTTCTATTATTTTTTGGGGTGATTACCGCTTAATTCCATGAGGAAAAGCCAGCTTTTTTATGGACGCTTTTTATCTGTCTTTTTGTCTATGTTGTTGTCTATATTATTGTCTATGCTGTTGTCCGCGCTTTTATTTGCATTTACTGAACAGAAAACCCATTCAAAATATCACTAATCTCAGTTTGATATCTTTCCACTAAATCTTCACTGGTGAACACCACAAACTGTGTAGAGCCTGACTGATCAGAAAAGTAATAGCCTAAAAAGTTAAATTTAATGCCTTGCGTGGTGCCCGCCATCACCATGTAGATAACTTGATGACCATTAACAACACGATATTCTTTGTTGATCAGTTTCAGATCAGGCGCGACCTTTTTAGCGTTCTCAAAAGCGATATTCGATAAGTTTTCAGGGGCTAATTTAATACGCTCTGTAATAAGCCTTGCGTATAAATCCCCTTTTTTAAGCGATAAGTTGTACTCAACCGCTGTATCTACTCCATCGCCTTTAGCAAAAGTCCACTCTTTACTGTTTAATGCAACACTCGCGTTATTCGTTTTACTTTTTAATATAAAATTAGCACTCGCAGGTTTATTAAACACAGCCGTGTTCGTTTTAATTTTATTATCATTGGCAAGGTTACTTTGCTCATAAAACCAAGTGCCATTATCACTAAGGATCACAACATCGCCCTGATCTGTCACGGCCTTTTGAGCTGCGCTAACATTAACAGTGGCAAGACATAAGCATATTGCGGAGACGTGTTTTAATAATTTCATGGTGGCCTTTTATAATAAGTCATTAAACATCGCTGAAGAGACTAATATAACATCAACAACTTAACTGTTTATAGCGTCCCTTTCTACAATACTGAGGTTTATCTGCATTAAACCAGCTTTGATGTGTTTATTATTCTCAAATATTTATTAAAAATCTGACTTAAATAGATAACACACTGAAAGAATGACAAATAAACAACAATCTTTGAAGCATCAGCCAGTGGCGCTAATAAAAGCTAGCAAGAAATTAACGTTGAACGATCGGGGTTGTAAGATGGGCTTTGAAGTATTGGATGTAAAAAGCTGTTGGCAGTGATTGAAAAGCGTTCGCCTAAATCGGTGACAAACGTGAAAGCTAACTACTTTACCGTTTTTAGCTTTCACTCTAAACAACACAAGCCGATGATATGTGTTGTTATATGCAGTGGTTATTGTGCGCTGTTATGCGTTTTTACCACAACATTTTTTGTATTTACGGCCATTACCACAAACACATGGATCATTACGTCCCACTTTTGGTGCCGCTCTAGTCACTGGGCTTTGTGGTGGAGGACAACAACTCGTGTTAGTACAAGTTGATTCTTTTGCTTCTGAAAAGTGATTACTTTCATTCATGTTAATTACAAACTCTCTTAAATATAAATTATTAGCCGTGATTATAAACGTAACGCTTCATTAAAAGAAACCATTGTGTGTTTTACCTGACTTTAAACAAGTCTATACACTCTGCTATCACTGTTTATTACAGCAATAAACTTCAGAGAAGTATTTGAGTTACTAATATTACATTGACAATGGTAGAACGTTCACTCTACACTTATGTAGAATGAATGCTCTACCTAGTGAGGAAACATGATAAAAGAATCCATTGCCGCAAGTTTAGAAACCGCCTTCAGTGAGTTTGGATTTGCCGAGCCCAGTGTCGCTAAACTTAAATCTGCTTGTGATGTTAGTTTAAGAACGCTTTACAAACACTATCCTTCTAAAGAGGAAATGATAGTCGCAGCTTTACAACACCGACATCAACGATATTTAACTTTTTTAGTGGAAAATGCACCAAATGCAGGTATTGATTCGATACAACATATTTTTAATATGCTCGGAAAATGGATGCTGGACTATGCACCTAATGGGTGTATGTCGATTAACGCACTTGCAGCGTTTCCAGAAAATAAGTTGATCAATGAAACAGTAAAAACGCATAAAAAAGACGTGCAACGCTTTCTTGGTGAGCAGAGCTTGCGTTGTGATTTAGCGACCCAGTTATTTTTGCTTCATGAAGGTGTGTCATCTGCTTGGCCAATTATTGGCGATCAAGCGCTTCATTCCGCACAACGTTCTATTTTAAACCTACTATCGGAGTCTTAATCATGACTGCACTGCCAACAAAAATGAAAGCCGTACAACTTACAGGACACGGTGGTCCTGAAGTTTTGCAATACACCCAAGATGCAGAAGTACCAAGACCCAAAAACAATGAAGTACTGATCCGCGTATCAGCTGCCGGCGTCAATAATACTGATATCAATACACGTATTGGTTGGTATGCTAAATCAGATAGTGATGACGGTGCCTGGAACGGTAATGCAATGGGCTTTCCTAGAATACAAGGTCCAGATGTATGCGGTGAAATCGTCGCTGTAGGTGAATCTGTAGATCAAACTCGCATTGGTGAGCGAGTATTAATTGAACCGTGCATTAGTAATGTTAATGGGGAAACCGTCGAGCCTCCATTGTATTTTGGCTCTGAATCTGACGGTGGTTTTGCTGAATATACTGTGGTCTCTTCGTATCATGCATATAAAGTTAATTCTCAATTGAGTGATGTCGAACTGGCCTCTTTTCCATGCTCTTATTCGACAGCAGAAAACATGCTAACGCGCGCTATGGTCACCCACAAAGATTGTGTTTTAATTTCTGGAGCTTCAGGTGGTGTTGGTTCGGCAGCGATTCAACTTGCTAAAGCACGGGGCGCAAAAGTGATCGCCATCGCTAGCGTAAATAAGCATCAAGCAATATTAAACTTGGGAGCAGATAGCGTGATTTCTCGAGACGATGATATCGTTGCTGCATTAGGTACAAATAGTGTAGACGTTGTTATCGACCTTGTTGCAGGTGATGCATGGCCAAAATTTTTAGACGTGCTACGTCCTAAAGGGCGTTACGCCGTATCAGGCGCTATCGGTGGTGCAATGGTTGAGCTAGATGTACGCACTCTTTACCTGAAAGATTTAAGCTTTTTTGGTTGTACGGTACTTGAGCCTAAAGTGTTTACAAACCTCATTCAACACATTGAGCAGGAAAATATTAAACCGCTTGTTGCTAAGACATTTCCATTAGAAGAAATCGAGCAAGCACAAGCTGAGTTTCTGAAGAAAAACCATATTGGTAAAATCGTGCTTACTATCCGCTCTTAATATTCGTCCATTGTATTAAAAATGAATAGTGGCCCTGCCCTTATAAGAGCAAGGCCTCATTAACATAGCTTATAAATAACGTGTTTCTAGGTGTTTTCTAAAATGCGCTGCATTTAAAGTTTCACCTGTTGCACGTTTAATCAAGTCGTCCGTTGTGTGTAATGACGCTTGTGACCAAATGTTATCACTTAACCATTTAAAAATTGGGCTCAGGTCACCACTTTTAATCGCGCCATCAATATCAACAGTTTGTTGCATTGTCGCTTTATATTGTGCGGCATACATCGCGCCTAATGTATAAGATGGGAAGTAACCAAACGCACCGTCGGTCCAATGGATATCTTGCATGCAACCATTTTGATAATTTCCTTTGGTTGAAAGTCCTAATGATGCTTTCATTTTTTCATCCCATAAAGCAGGCACATCGGTATGCTCAATCACGCCATTGATTAAGTCTCGCTCTATCTCATAACGCATGATCACATGAGCTGGATAAGTTAGTTCGTCTGCATCAACACGTATAAAGCCTTTTTCAACTTGCGTGTAAATCTTATACAAATTTTCTTCTGCAAACACAGGATCTTGATGTGCGTTAAATGCATTAGCAGACAGTTGTGAAAGATGAGAAATAAAAGGTTTGCTGCGCCCTATTTGCATTTCAAAAAACAGTGATTGCGATTCATGAACGCCCATTGAACGCGCTTCACCGACAGGTAAACCAGCAAATGCTTTTGGCAAGCCTTGCTCATAACGTGCATGCCCCGTTTCATGGACAATCCCCATTAGTGCTTGTACAAAGTCTTTCTCATCGTAACGCGTGGTAATACGTACATCTGAAGGTACACCACCACAAAATGGATGGACACTTTGATCAAGTCGACCATGGTCAAAATCAAACTTCAATAGTTTCATGGTTTCTACGCCCAACGCTTTTTGGTTAGCTGTCGAGAACGTACCAGATGGCATGATGATTGATTGTGAATTTTGTTTATCTAAGGCTTTTTCAATTAATTCAGGTAACCAAGTTTTTACATCAGAAAATAAAGTATCTAATGACGCAGTTGTGGTGCCAGGTTCAAACTTGTCTAGCATTGCATCGTAAGGTGTTGAGCCAAGTGCTTCACTGCGAATTTTTGCTTCTTCGCGAGACAGTTTAACCACCTCTTTCCAGTTTTTCTCAAAGCCTTCCCAATCATTCGCTGGGCGTTGAGAGCGCCATGCATGTTCACATTTAGAGCCCGCAATAGACTGAGCTTGTACAAGATCCTCTGGCACAATGGTCGCTTGTTGCCACTGCCGTTTCATTTCACGTAAGCTTGATTGCTGTTCAGTACTGAGTAATTCCTGTTGCGCTTTATCAAACCATTCTCCCAGTTGTGGTTGCGTTGATAAGCGATGAACATGCACTGATAATTCGGCCATTGCTTTAGAGCGGGCATCGTTACCACCTGCAGGCATATTAGCAGCGGCATCCCACCCCAACATTGATTGAGCATGATTAAAATGGCTAATGGTTTGGTAATGAGCGGTTAATTGATCGTAATTTGACATAATCTGGTCACTTCCTATTAGAATATCAGCTTGATATGAGATGTTTGCTATTGATTGAACCATCTTATTACATGCAACGACATTTGGACAATAACAATCTGAATGCAAAGGTTTAATCTCAATGCTGATCTTTATCAATATGCTTTTACACTGTTATCAAGGATCACTTTCAAATATACTAATTGTTCATTACAGCATGCCAATAGGCAGACAACGCGGCTTAAATGTATAGCCAACAACCATTTTAAAATAGAGTGTTATATGCCCCCTAAAAAACCAGTGGTTCGCATCCAAAGTTATGGAATTTACACAACCTGGCAATCCAAAAGCAAAGCATTGCCAAAAATACAAAAGTTTACCCTCGATATCCCTGCACAAATCGATATTGAGTTTGGTTTAACCATTAACCTTAAAAGTGCGCGCGGCTCAAAAATCTTTTTTACCATTGACCACCCCGGTATTTTAGATGATGCGGGACAAGCACGTGCTCCGTTCACAGGTGAAGTACATGTCACCAACAATGATTGGGATTTTTATCTTGGCGATACGATATGGGCGCCAATTGAAGATAAATGTGGTGACTGGCGAATGACTATTGAACACAAAGGCGCAATTATTGCTGAGAAAACATTTACTGTAACAGCTGAAGAAGATAATGAGACCTTTAATAAGCGTTTTGCTTTTATCTAGTGCCAGAACCTTGTTTTGACTTTGGGGCGGTGGGCGAATTAAGCGCCAGCTTAGTATCATGAGCGGAGGAGCTCTGCGACTCCTTTTTTTAGCCTCCCTTGTGGGTGCAATGAATAAAAAAGCACTGCGCTCTTTACCTTGTTGCATTTTACTTAGATGAAGTTTGTTTTGGTTTTTTATTTTGACGCAAGCAGGGAGACTAAAGTCACCGCCCCAAAAGCATTACTTACTAGAAAATTGTAAAACTCTATTAATTAAACTCCCATTTACAATCACTGAAGCCATTAAACAAAAATACGCATAACACTATCACGATAACCACACATCTCCGTTGCGTTTTCCTAATGTCAACAATATGGTTCGCAACGGCAAACAGGACGTTTGCTGTAGCCTCAGAAAGCACATGGATGTGCTTCCTGAGGCGGTGCGTTAAAACCATATTGGTGAGATTAGATCAGAAAACAATCCGGAGTCAGTCTCTTTGCTTCTTTCTCTTCTGACAAGAGAAAGAAGATCGCTGACAAGGCGAAACAAACCGCGATTAACAACGAAAAGCTAAAACGAGCGCAGACGAGGCAATAACAAATGAAGAATCATAAACCTACTTTCGGGGCGGTGGGCGAATTAAGCGTCAGCTTAGTACCATGAGCGAAGGAGCTCTGCGACTTCTTTTTTCAGCCTCCCTTGTAGATGCAGTTAAGAAAACAAAGCACTTCGCCTCTTTATCTTGTTGCATTTTACTTAGACGAAGTTTGTTTTGGTTTTTTATTTTGATGCAAGCAGGGAGACTAAAGTCACCGCCCCGAAGTGAACGTCAATACTACTCCGCTATCATCTTCCTTCGCTAAGCCTTGTTTGAACTGTTAAATAACAATCTTAAATAACGGCCTTAAATAACAGACAATCTAAACCATCAAATAATATTCGCTTGGATAAATTCTAAATCAGTAATGCCGATATCTATATCCATTTGACTCAACAAAGTAATGATTTGACCTTTGTGATAGGTCTGATAATTAAACACATGCATCAATAAATTAAAAAGAGATTTATTGGCGTCTTTACCTTTATCATTTTGATAACTTATTGGCTGGGATAAGTCTTGATCACTAAGCTCACTAGCGAGCTCTAATAATGCTTCATCTAATAACACACGGCGATCTTTCAAGTCTTTGAAATTATTAGCTAGAAATACATCCATTGATGCAGGCATCGCTAAGTTTGCTATCGGTTGGTAGGCGTCGTACTTGTCTAAAACCGATGAGAACCGTTTCAACCACAAGGTATCACTTACACAAATGTGGTTTAACGAGGCAAAAATAGACCCAAAACGCGCCCCTTGATCTTGATGTAATTTTTCAGGTGAAATGACGCTGATTGCTTCATATAGCTTTTGGTTTATCCACTGGTTGTAATCTGCCATTTGATAAACATGTTGTTTAAATTCCATAAATCGTTTTTCCTGTACCGGTATTCATTTTATTTTAACCCGTACCCTATTTGATTTATATTTTTTTAAAAAGTAATTTATACAAATTCAGCGTTTAAAGCTGTATTTAATCAGCCTGTTATCAAGAACGTTCAACAATAGCTGATTATTTATGCTTGTATTGTGTCGGGCAATAGCCTCGGCTTACCTCGCAACTGCGCAACTTTAAATGCTTGGTGGTACGGCCCCTCATTCTTTCTCGCCATACTTTAAAAGTGTTGCTCTTTAAGCGGCTACGCATAAAACGAATCACCTGTGATTCATTTAAACCAAATTGGATCGCGATAGCCTCAAACGGGGTTCTGTCTTCCCATGCCATTTCAATAATTCTTGATTCAGTTTCTTCAGATAAATGCATTTTATTCTCAAACAGTAAACGGTACTGATATTACGCAAATAACCAATAGAGAGATCAACTTGATTTGAAATAAACGCCTCATCTAACGGTTAACGTTGCACTAGATAAGGCGTTGAAGGATTGTGAAAGGCTAGCCTACTTTGCAGCTCTGTTACTTGTTGCTAATAAAATAATGGAAATAATCACACAAAATGTGACGCCACTTAACCAGATATTATTAATGCCACCTGGAATATATTCAATAAATGACGTTAAAAACTGCCCAGAGAAAATAGCCATAGTAAAGTAAGATAAATTACGACCACGGACCTTAGCAGGACTTAATTCTACTGTCATATGGTTCAATAACGGCACCGTAAAACCAAATCCAATCCCACAAATTATCGCCCCAATCACCAATGAAGGTGTAGCCATTTGTAAAAATAAGAAGTAAGCAATGCCATAACAAATAAATGCAACGGACAATACTTTTAACTCACCCAGTAATTTGACAACTTTAGACATAAATAAAGCGGCAACCACAGCAACCAATGATATCGAAGCCAATAATGTTCCTACTTGCTGTTCGTCATACCCCTCTCTATGCATCGCGACTGGTAATAATACAAAGGCAGTAAAAAAGACCGACATAGAAAATAATGCCATCAAATAAACACCTTTCAATGATAATGCTTTTGGCTTTATGATTTGCTCGGTTGTTTCACTGACTTTTTCCGCAGGGCTATTACGCGGCACAAATAAAAATAACATGATTAAAAATATCCAAGCCAATAGATACAAGGTTAAAGGCATCGCCCAATAATGTGTGGCCAATATTCCGCCTACGAATAGAAACAACACACCACCAAATTCAATGGCCATGCCTTGTTTTGCGATCATATTTAATCGTGCTTTCCCGGTGTACCATTGAGAAATCAATACAGTACTTCCGGCCATCACAGCCGATGTCACGCCACCGAGTAAAACACGATTGGTAAATACAGCAGCAGGACCATTTAGCCAATAAACACTGGCTCCGATAAAACCATATAGAAATAGCCCAATAACCACACAATAATAGGCACCAAATTTATCGATTAACTTACCCGAGAGTGGTGCAAACAACACAGCACCTAATGCGGGTAGTGTAATTAATAAAATGGCGTTATCAGCAACTCCTAATGCTTCAGAAATACCGATTAAACCGGGCGCAACCAATGTGCCGACCATAATGATTAAGGTAGCAATCGACAATAAAGTATAACTACCTGTGGCTTTTAATTGATTCATACAAACTCCAAATAAGATATCAAACTAAATTAATATTTTTTAACTAAAAAATTAAAAACTGCGCTCAATGCAATAAACACTACGCTGACAGCAATGACACCAGGCCATTGAAATAAAGAGAACATATAAACGCCCACTACTGATCCTATTGCTCCACCTGAATAGTATCCGAGCATATAAATGCCATTGATGCGACTTTGTGCACTTGGGTCAATACTAAAAACACGCACCTGATTGGCAACTTGTGCGCTAAAAATACCAAAATCAATCAGAATAATACCTGCAATCAAGGCAATTAAGTTGCCAGCAAATAGCCCAGTTACCACAAAACCAATGGCAATTAACGCAAGCGCAACCATTACTACGCTTTTAGATCCGAAACGGTTAACCCACTTACCAGAAGATTTAGCACCAATCACACCGGCCAATGCCACAATACCAAATAAGCCAGCTTGCTGAGCGTCATAATGAAATGGTTCACCATGCACATAAATCGCCAGTGTCGCCCACAACACATTAAAAGCGGCAAACCAAAGGCTTCCGGTTAAGGTAAAGTAGCGTAAGGATTTATGTTTATAAAATAGCTGCAATGTACTTTTAAGCAGCGGCAGATAACGTAAGTTACTTTGCGGTTTGTTATCCGGTAAAAATGCGTATAAAAGCACACCAAACAATGTCGCCAGTAATGCAGACATAACAAATACACTACGCCAACCAAAATTCTCACCGACAAAACCACTGAGTGTTCTAGATAATAAAATACCGAGCGTCAGTCCCATCATCAGAGTACTCAAGGTAGCCCCTTTGTTTTCTTTTGAAACCAGCGACGCCGCGAATGGGATTAACTGCTGAGTAATATTGGCGCTCACACCAATTAAAAATACAGCTATCAATAAAATCGGCAGATTAGGTGTCAACACAGCCAATGTACATGCCGTCACTAACACAGCAGACAAAACACTGATTAAATGACGACGGGCAATAGCATCCCCGAGAGGCGAAATAAATAACAACGCAAAGGCATAACCAAACTGTGTTAATGCAGGAATACTGCCTAATTGTACACTGGTTAAATTAAACTCTTTGGCAATCAGTGGCAAAATGGGCTGATTATAATAAAGGTTTGCGGCGGTGGCAGCGATTGCTGTGGTCATCAGCAATAATATAAACCGACTAAGTTGTTGATCTTGTTTAGCTGTGTTCATGATTTTCTCTGTTATTAATGAAGTACGGCTAGAATAAAGCCTATTCATCTATAACAAAAATGTTAATATTTAATAGAATCTATACAAATATTATATACAGGTGCTTCATGGATATTAAAACACTTAAAAGTTTCATTACCGTAGCAAAGCATAAAAGCTTTTCAGAGGCAGCACGTGAGCTTCATACCGTACAACCGGCTGTTAGTCGTCATATTTCTACATTAGAGTCTGACCTGGGTGTGACTTTATTTAAACGTAACTCCCGAGATGTCGCGATCACCCAAGCAGGATTACAATTATTAAAAGATGCCAGTGCTATCTTGGCGTTAACCGAGCAAGCTAGAACTCAAGTTAAACAAGCGCATAATGGCCAAAGAGGCACGCTAAACATTGCTCATTTAAGTTCTGCTTGTTTGCCGTTTCTTGCGGCATTAGTGAGTCAATATAAGCAGCAATTTCCGCAGGTGCATGTTTCGTTATTTGAAATGACCGCTACTGAACAAATTGAACCGCTTAAGAATGGTGAAATTGATATTGCCTTTTCAAGGCCTTTACCAGCGTCTATTGCTGATACCTTTGCTAACCATGATATTTATATCGACCAGTTTGTTGCAGTCGTCAATCACAATCACCCTTTAGCAAACACTCATTCGATTGGTCTTTCTAAGATGAAAAATGAACAGTTCATTATTTTTAATCGAGATGAAGCATTAGGGTTATTTGATGAAACCATTACTATCTGTAAACAGGCAAAATTTTCACCTAATATTGTAAGCCAACCTCGACACATGCAAACCTTAGTCACTGAAGTGGCGGCAGGCTTAGGTGTGGCAATCGCCCCATTTTGTGTCAGTAAACTTTATAGTGAAGGTTGTCATTTCATTAAGTTGGAGAATGTTGAGACAAAAATGCCGGTGCAAATTCAGTATAAACAAAGTAACGATAATGCGACGGTGAATGCGTTTGTTGATATTGCATTAAATGCAAGGGAGGCTATTCAAGCAGAGATGAGTGTATAAAAATCAACGGGATCGCTATTAGCAAATCCCGTTGACTGTGTATTTATTTAACGGTTTCAGGTGGGAAGCCACTTAGAATTGTCGTTACAACTTCATTAATTCTTTCATTGCGTGCTTCAGGTGATTGATTTTTTAATAAACGCCCTTCACGTGCACCACGCCAAACTAATTGATTTGTGTTTTGATCAACAACATCAAGTACCAGTGTACCCACTTCATATTCACGTGTAGTAGTTTGTGTGTTGTAGCCCATTCCCCAGTTATTCCAATGTGCGCCATAACCTGTATTGAAAGTTTCAACATCCATTTTTGTATCCACTGAAGCGTGGTAATTAATCAATACATCAGCCTCAGCCGCAGGGACTAATGTCATGCCTTGTTGCTGTAATTTCTCTGTCACCGCATCCTGTACACGTTTTTCTGTTAATTCACTGATTTGGTAATTTCCAGTTCCTGCTAATGTTGCCTCTGGTAACCAAGCAAATGTTTTGTAGTTAGTGAAATCAACAGTTTTATCGTAATCCACATCAGGTGTTTTGGCACAAGCTGCCAAGACCAGTACGGTTGCAGCAAGAAATAGGTTTTTCATGGTTTTGTATTCCTTTATTAATGGGTCAGGAGTGCTTAATTATATCGCACTAAATTCACTGTTTAATCTTAAATGCGCATCACAATGCAACATTATAGCGTTATAGTGGACAACGTAAGCCTCAGAAAATTCTGACAAATCTCCCTGTAAATACTTAAGTGATTGTTTTTATCACAAAATTAATCGTAAATTTATCATTGAATTTCAACTTCGTAAATAAAAATAATTATCATTACTTTTAATATCTGGTTTTATCACTATAATTAGCTTTTAATTTTTTTTAGGATAAAACGGATGTTTAATTGTTTCGCCTTTCCCAGAAAGCTTCTTATTATTGGTGTCGTATTTATTTTAACAGCATGTGATGCTTCCACTTCAACAACACACTCTTTAGCAATAGATCAGGTTGAAAAAAGTAATGAAGGCTGGCCAAGAAGCATTATGACCAGTAAAGGCCTATTAACATTAGAGCAACCTCCTAAACGAATCGTATCCACCAGTGTTACCCTGACCGGCACCCTACTCGCTATTGATGCACCGGTTGTTGCGTCGGGGGCGACGACTCCTAATACGAGCGTTGCTTCTGAACAAGGCTTTATGCGCCAATGGGATCCAGTTGCTAAATCAAGAAATGTTACTGCTTTATATCAAACTGAAGCCAGCGCAGAAGCGATCATTCAAGCCAACCCTGATTTAATCATTATCTCTGAAGCTGGTGGCGATTCTGCGATGCGTTTATACGAGCAGCTAAAGGATATCGCACCGACTTTAGTAATTAGATACGATGATAAAAGTTGGATGCAGTTAGCCACTATTTTTGGCGACTTATTTGGCTTAGAAGCACAATCTCAGAAAATTGTTGCAGATTTTGAACAAAAAATACAAAACACTAAGCAACAAATTACTTTGCCACCGCAACCAACAACAGCAATGGTTTATTATCAAGATGGCACTGGCGCTAATATTTGGACAGAAGCATCAGCACAAGGACGCTTATTAACACAACTTGGTTTTACTTTGGCGGAACTGCCTGAATCCGTTAAAGGTAATATCAGTATGGGTGTACGTAATGACATCGTTATTGCCACGGGTGAACGCTTCCCTGATGCGGTTAATGGTCATTCGGTTTTGCTATTTTCAGCCGCGCCACCAAGAGAGCAAGCATTAAAAGAAAACAATTATTTACAACTGGTCAATGCAGTTAAAAATAACCAGGTTTATGCCGTCGGAGAAGATACCTTTAGGTTAGATTATTACAGCGCAACTAATTTATTAAATCGACTACAGCAGTTATTTGGACAACAACAATAATGGCCAAACATAACAATAACGCTGCTCACGGTAATCGCTATTTTTGGTTATTTAGCTGTTTAACATTGCTCTGTTTGATCATGATTGCCAGCCTGTGTATTGGTGCGAAACCATTATCTGTAGAGACGATTTATGATGTTTTAAAGGGCCAAGATCAAGGACTGGCTAATATCATTATCTACGAAGGTCGATTACCAAGAACATTAACCGGTTTATTTGTCGGTATGGCACTTGGCGTTGCTGGCGCATTAATACAAGCGATAACACGTAATCCCCTTGCTGACCCAGGCATACTTGGTGTCAATCTCGGTGCCAGCTTGGCCGTTTCGATTGCCATTGTGTTTTTTGGCGCAACGCTATTCACGGAGTTTTTCTTATACGCTGCCTGTGGTGCGCTACTGGCTAGTTTATTAGTATTTAGCGTCGGTAGTATGGGAGCGGGCAAAGTTGACCCACTTAAACTAACCCTAGCAGGCATTGCTATTGGCGCTGTTTTTGCGGGCCTTAGTTCAGCCCTTACCCTATTTAACCCAATGGCATTTGATCAAATTAGATTTTGGGCTGTAGGTAGTTTAGATGTGCGTACCTTAATGGTGCCCTTATCAATTGCACCTGTGGTTATCATCGGTTGTTTATTAGCCTTCACTATCACGCCTGCGTTAAATGCCTTTAGTTTAGGTGATGCTTTAGCCTCAACACTTGGCAGTAACCCCGTTCGTATTCAACTTATTGGTTTACTGGTTATTACGCTTTTATGTGGCGCTGCAACCGCTGCTGCAGGGCCTATTGCTTTTGTTAGTTTAATGATGCCGCATATTGCACGTTGGATGGTGGGACCAGACCAACGCTGGATTATCCCGTTTAGTTGTATTTTAACGCCGATGCTTTTATTGGTTGCCGATATTATTGGACGCGTTTTGGTTGTTGGTGAATTGCGTGTTTCGATTGTAACGGCTTTTATTGGTGCCCCTATTTTGATTTACTTAGTGCGTAGAAAAGGAGCGAGTAGCTTATGATTTTACCTATTCGACAGCGCTCTTCCTCCTTATTTAAAAATAACTTCACTGTTAGCTGTGTTGTGCTTTTTTCATTGTTGCTGATCTTTGCCACGCTGTTTTTTGGTAAACAAGTTGCTAGCAGTTTTGATGACGTCTGGCAGCTAATAACCGGACAAGCCACTCACTATCAATCTATTGTTGTCTGGCAATGGCGTGCTTCTCGGTTATTTAGTGCGATCATTATCGGTGCGGCTTTGGGCGTCAGTGGCGCAGTATTTCAATCCTTAGTGCGCAATCCACTGGGTAGCCCAGATATTACTGGATTTAACGTCGGCGCTTTCACCGGGGTTTTAATCTCTCTTGCTGTCTTTGGTAACGTCTATTGGTTCAGCGTGCTGGGTGCAATTTTAGGTGGTCTTTTCTCTGCAATATTGGTGTATATTTTTGCTTATCGTGATGGCCATTCTGGTTTTCGCTTGATCATCGTTGGGATTGCGATCAGTGCAACCTTGACGGCATTTAATCAATGGTTATCGCTCACTGTGTCATTAGAAACAGCAATGACAGCTGCGTTATGGAGTGCGGGTTCACTAAATGGCATGACATGGTTGCGTATTTTACCAGCCACTACATTGATTATCGCCTTGTTAGCTGTATCGCTATTACTCAATACTCGTATGAAACTGTTAGAAATGGGTGATGATACCGCTGCTGCATTAGGTATTTCAGTGAATAAATCTCGCTTGGTCTTGATGTTTGTTGGCGTATCTTTAACCGCATTAGCCACTGCAATCACTGGTCCTATTTCATTTATTTCCCTTGCCGCTCCACAAATTGCGCGACGTTTACAAAAAGACCAAAACATTTCATTGATCGGCTCTGCATTAGTCGGCGCGCTATTATTGGTATTAGCTGACTTCATTGCACAACACGGCTGGGAAAACTCAACATTACCGGTGGGATTAGTCACCATTAGCTTGGGCGGCGTGTACTTAGTTTATTTAATTATTCGGGAAGGGAAAAAATGACCCAGCAATCAACACAAGCAATACTTGAAGCACAATCAGTCACGCTAAGTTATGAACAACATATAGTGGCAAAGGACCTTTCTGTTGATATTCCTGAAGGCAAGTTCAGCGTTATTGTTGGCCCCAATGGTTGTGGTAAGTCAACCCTGTTACGTACCCTTAGTCGCTTATTAATACCGCAATCCGGTCAGGTTTTATTAAGTGGTCAAAACATTCATGAACAATCAACACGTGCAGTAGCAAAAACCTTAGGGCTATTACCGCAAAGTGCGATTGCGCCAGACGGAATTAAAGTTATTGACCTTGTCTCACGAGGACGCTTCCCGCATCAAAAATGGTTTCAACCTTGGAGTGAAACTGATCAAAAAGCAGTGGATATGGCAATGCACGCAACTGGAATCGCTGAGTTTGCAGAGATTAATGTCGATCAACTATCAGGTGGGCAAAGGCAACGAGTTTGGGTTGCGATGGCATTAGCACAAGAAACTTCATTACTATTGTTAGATGAGCCCACCACTTACTTAGATATTGCCCATCAAATTGAATTAATGGACTTATTCCAAGATTTAAATCGTCTGCAAGGTAATACGCTGGTGGCTGTTTTACATGACCTTAACCATGCTTGCCGATATGCAGACCATTTAATCGTAATGAAAGCCGGCACTATTATCGCTACCGGTGCACCCAATGAAATTGTTACAGAACAACTGATTGAGCAGGTATTTGGATTGCCTTGTCTTATTTTAGATGACCCTATATCACATACACCATTAATCATTCCTCGCGGTCGATAATTTGATAGACAGCTGCTAGGCCAGAAAACGGCTAACTAGATAACAGCGCGCCAGGTAACAGCGTGACTAATCCATTGATAAGCCCTGAGCGCCATGATAACCAATCGTGGCCACCTTGTAGTTTATGATAAGTCACTAGCGCACCATGTTGCTGCAATACTTGGTTATGCATATCGTTATAAGTGCGTAAGTCCTTTTCTGCATTACCTACAGTTTGGTAGATATGTAAACCAGACACACTAATTTGTTGTTTGAGCACCCTATCCGCTAGGCTATTGTTAGGCACAACCTTGTCCCATTGTTGATCATGCAATTTAAAAGCATCGGGATCTTGCATTCTCTCAATTTCTGGCCACCAAAATGAACCCGATAAGGTGATCACCTTGTTAAAATAAGTCGGGAAGTACGCACCTGCATATAAAGCGGACAAACCACCAAGGCTCTGCCCTGCTACGAGGTACTCGGTGATATTTATATTGCGTTTTAGTAAATGTTGCTGCACCTCAGGTAATAATTGATCGATAATTGCTTGCCAAAATGGCTGATAACAACTTAACTCCTGCCAACGTGTTTGGTTATCAAGGGAAGGAATTAACAGGTAATGCGCAGCTGCAAGTTTGCCAATACTGGTCAGGTGTTTTAATACTGCTAATGTGCCTGTATTTTCGTCCCACTTTTGTCCATCTAACAAAATAACTAAAGGCGCTTTGCTAGTACTGGTAGAAAATATAGTGCAGTCTCTACTGTTATCTAAACTTACAGAATGCCAAGGTAACGTCTGGTATTGCATACTATCTGTTTTATCTAATCGACCTTGATCCCAGGCTTTCCAACCGAGCTCTTGAGCTGCATCTGGCAGGTGTAAAGGCGAACAAAGTCCCCAGCCTGAAGCAATGTCAGGATATTTATTCAGTGGATCCGGTTGTTGTTGCTTTACCACATCTAACCACCAGCGGCGTTGTGCTTCTCTACTTCGATCCTGTTGTTGTGTATTTAAACGTGCTAATTGGTTTGCTTTAATGGGGATAAATGAATAACTACTACGCCAATCCGCTTGTACATTCAAATAAGCAAACCATAAGTCACTATCATTATGTCTACTAAAACAGGTCGGTTGCCAACTATTGTGATTGGTTATCGCATTAACATGTAATATTACTGAGCAAGTTGTTGATCTATTTTTATCACCTTCAGGATCTCGCCATAGAAATAAAATTATACAACGGCCGTCTTGTTGCTTTTTAATCAATGGCGTCCCATCTTGAGTGAGCTCTCGCCAGCCGTTTTCTGTTTCTACACTGTTAATTGATAAATCGAAATACGTTAATAACGTCTTTAATGGTAATGCGTTGTTCATTAATAACCTTTAAAATTTAACTCACATACAATAAGAAAATGATGGTAGCAATTAACAGAATCGCTGCTTTCTGGTACTAGTTTTGTTGCTCTTTCATCAGCAAATTCTGTGGCGGTATCCCAAATGCTTTTTTAAATGCGCTGGTAAAATTAGAAGGATGACGATATCCCGCATTATAAGCCGCTTCTGAAATCGTCACTAACCCCGCTTGCAATTGTTGTTTAGCAATATTTAAACGTCTGCGTCGTATATAACCTAAAACGCTAATACCCAGTGAATTTTTAAACTTATGTTGCAAACTAGAAATACTCATCGCTGCATATTCAGCGAGCTGTTTGACGGACATTTCTTGGGTTAAATTGGCTTCAATATAAGAAACTAACTTATCTAAAACAGGATCATATCTTGTTGATTCACATATTAATTTTTTATTGTTATTTTTATTTATGACACTCTCATGATGGTTAAGTTGCAGTAACACATTCATTAGCAGTTGCTGCGTTAACAATTCAAGCTGCATTTGTTCTATGACGTTTTTGGGCGCACTGGATTTAATAATATTATTTGTTAAAGATAATATTTCTGGGCTTAGTTGTAATTCAAAGTGCGCTAAATGCTGAGTAATAAATTCACTAAAATTATCCGTAGAACGAATACGATCGGTTAGCCATTCATGCGCTAAGATAATATTTAGCTTCGCCACTTTATTACCTTTATATAAAGTGCGACGAAAACCTACAGCACGTGCTAAACAAACAATCACTGCTTTGGGTTGATTGGTCGCATCATATAGAAAGTTAAGATCATCGTATCCAAAATCTAATTTACCTTCTAACAGTATGGTGAGGCATAATGACTTTTTAGCTGTGGTTAATACTTGAAAATCAACGAGATCTCGTGTTCTACCACCGTATAAAATAAAGCTATTATCAGCTTGATATGAAATAAGATCTCCCTCTATCAAGGCTAAGCTTTTGGTGCCTGTACAGTTATTTGGGGCTTGGGAATGGCTATCAGAAAAGATAGTTTTTTGTTCAACTCCCATGGTGCGAATAAAGGTTCCTTTGGCTAATGCCTCCTTTAATTGCGCTTTTGTTTTCATATTGTTTTTTTCCATAACCAAATCGCTATTTTGCATAAACGATTATGCTGTGATCTTAATAATATTTACTTTACCATTAATGATAATAAATATCATTACCAAGAAATTTAAAAAACAACATAATGGAACTAGTAAATATGAAGCATTGCAAACTATATGCAGCAATTATGATCGCGTTAACCGGTCAAGTCATGGCAGAAGAACCTTCACAAACAGATGTAATGATTGTGACAGGTGAAAAAATCGATAGAGATATTAAAGATACCACTACAGCAATCACTGTTATAGACGGTCAAGATATCGAAAAGACGGGTGCAAAAACAATTAATGACGTGGTGATTGAAGCGCCTAATGTTGTGAGCTCTGGTTTTGGTAGTATTAATATTCGTGGTGTTAATGGGAGTGGTGCAGCGACTGGCTTCTATGCCATCAGAAGTGGTGCTCGTCAGCGCGTTGATACCAATGTCGATGGGGTTTCTGATGCCTTTACTGGTTATAACTTTAGTGGCTCGGGTGTATGGGATGTACAACAAATAGAAGTACTGCGTGGTCCACAATCTACTACTCAAGGTGAAAACTCTATTGGTGGTGCTATCTCAGTGAAAACCAATGATCCTACTTTTGCGCCTGAATATGCAATACGTGGTGGCGCTGAAGTTTATGAAAATGGTAATGTGATGAAAAATGTCGCATTAATGGCATCTGGCCCACTTAATGAACAGCTTGCTTATCGTGTAGCCTTTGATGGCACAGATGGCCAAAGTTATATGACTTATGATGGTGACACAGACTCAGTTCCAGTTGATCCTGAAGACTCAAGAAACTTAAATTTCCGCGGTAAACTACTTTGGAATCCAGCCTTTAATGAAGACTTATCCATTAAATTTACAGGTAACTACCGTAAAGCAGATGGTAACTACTTAAATTGGGCAACTTGGGACGATGGTTCAGGTTATGAAGATGAGACATTATCTTTAGGCACTCATTATAATGAAGGTCTTGGCCGTGATACCAGCTACAATACCCGAATCCAAGACTCTGATGTCTACAATCTTTCTACTGAAATAAACTACAAGATCAATAGTCAAATTGCGAGTAAGACGCTAGTTTCGTTTAACAGCCAAACCAATATCTTTGATCAATACCCAACTGAACAAACCTACAACTTCAAAGATAAAACAACCAAACTTGAAAGCCAATTAACCTTTACTCCAAGTAACTCTAATATTGATGGGTACGTTGGGATAATGGCAGCGGACAGAGAGAACACGGTTTCAAGTGAAAGTTATTCAACTGAAGGTAAAACAGATGAAACACGTCTGGGACTATTTGGTGAAATGAACTACAACATTAATGAGCAGTTCACGCTGACCACTGGCGCTCGATTACAATATGAAAAACAAGATAGATTATTTACCGCGAGTTATGTCAGCCCTGATTTAGATGATGGAATAGAAGACGTTTATCTTTTACCTAAAATAGCGTTAACCTATAGTCCAATTGAAAGCACTACCTTTGGTATCTCTTTCCGCCAAGGTTATAACTCTGGTGGCCTTGGTTACTACAACTACGGTGGCGCTTCTGAAGTTTATACTTACGAAAGTGAATCAGTTAATGCATATGAATTAAGTGCTAAAACAGCCTTTAACCGTAGCACTACCCTTAATACTGCTATTTTCTACAATGATTATAATGATTACCAAGGTATTTCTGACTACAAAATTACTAACGTAGGGCAAGCACATACAATGGGTCTAGAAGTTGAATTGGCGCATTGGTTAACAGACAGCTTAGAAGTAAGACCAGCGATTGGTTTATTGAAATCTAAAGTTGACCAGGACGATAACTTCAAAGGTAACGAGCTTTCAAATGCGCCTGAGTTAAATGCTTCGCTAGGTTTAACACAATATGTAGGTGAGAACTTAACATTAGGTTTAGATGCAACTTATGTAAGCGAATACTACTCAGACCTTGAAAATACATCAGATTACAAAGCCGGTAATTATACGCTGTTAGGAACGAGCATCGACTATACGCTTGGCGACCTATTAATTAGTGGTTATATCACTAACTTAACCGATGAAGATGTTGTTTACTTAATTAATGGTGGATACCGTGCATCAGTTGGTCAAAGCCGTACTGTTGGCTTGAACTTAACTTACAAAATGTAAGTCTAGACAACTAATGTAAGCCTCGACAACTAAAGGTAAGTGAAAAATTCCACTTACCTTTAGTTAATAATAGATTTGAATAATAAGCTAAATCTTCTTTTACTGTTAACCATTAGATCAACCACCTTTTTCCTGTTTTTATCTTTATCTTTATCTTTATCTTTATCTTTATCTTTATCTTTATCTCATCAAACGAATACCTACTAGCAATAACTACAAGCAGATATTAAGCTAGCCTATCGAATAATTAGCCCTAACAACATTTGCTAATGACAATAAATAACTCAAAGCACTTCGCTCTTTATCTTATTGCATTTTACTTAGATGAAGTTTTTTTGGTTTTTGGGGTTGACGCAAGCAGGGAGACTAAAGTCACCGCCCCAAAAGCATTACTTACTAGAAAATTGTAAAACTCTATTAATTAAACTCCCATC
>NZ_JBAKAZ010000055.1:0-21347 GCF_038155185.1 Psychromonas aquatilis | reverse complement strand
TGTCTTTATTATTAAGTGAAAACTAAGGAGTGACAACTAGTCTGACACAGGGGGCTTTGTGTTCTTTGTGAAAGCGCAGCGCTTAGTGGTTGCTTTTTTGTTTTTGGCATTTAGGCCTTTGGAAGTTTTCTTTCGTTATTCTTGTCGTGTATATTAACGACACTATAACTTATCGTTTACAGAAGTAATTTATTACATGATAAAACTACAGAATTTGACTAAATCCTATCCTTCTGACTTAGGGCCTCAATATATCTTTAAAGCAATTAACTTTGAGATCCCTGATGGTCATAATATTGGGATATTAGGCTCTAATGGTGCTGGTAAGTCGACGCTTTTTAGAATTTTAGCTGGTAGTGAATATCCTAATAAAGGCAAGGTTGTCACTGATAAAGCTATTTCTTGGCCTGTTGCTTTATCTTCAGGTATTCACCCACAGATGACTGGACGTGAAAATACACGCTTCATTGGCCGTGTTAACGGAGTGGATGATTTAGATGAATATGAAGAAAAAGTTAAAAAATTTGCAGGATTAGGCATTAAATACGATTTACCTGTGAAAAACTACTCAAGCGGTATGAAATCACGTCTTTCTTTTGGTTGCTGTATTGCTATTGACTTCGATGTTTATTTGATTGATGAGGCTACTTCGGTTGGGGATATCAAATTCCGTAAGAAAGCACGTCAAGCTTTGTTAGCTAAGCGTAAAACATCTAGTTTAATCATGGTTAGTCATGACCTTGAGGAAATCGAAGAGTTTTGTGATAGTGTGATTATCTTAGACAAAGGTGAATTAACTTTTTATAGTGATTTGCAAGAAGGTATGCGTGTTTATAAAGCATTATAATGGTCTATTCCGTGGTCAAAAGCATCGTATGCAGAAGATTACTACTGCGTACTTAATATATAAAAGTAATAATACTATCCATTTCTAGGATATAGTATGTGGGTTATTACCTTACAGGGAAGTGAAAGTGATTAAGAATCTATTAAAAACAACATTATTATCATGTCTTTTCTTTAATGGCTATGCCGTTGCCTCTTATCATTGGGTTGATGCCGATGATTTACATTTACGTGCTGATATACAACTGCTTGCTGATGTGGGGGTGATCACTACACCGACCACAACTTATCCAGTGATGTGGAGTGGCGTCATGAAAGGCATTAATAATGCCAATGTAGAAGACTTAGCTCCAAATATTCAAGATGCTTATTATCGAGTTGTTTCTCGATATAATGAATATCACGATAATGACTCTGTGACTAAAGTATCACTGGCTGCAAGTAATGAAACACAACGTTTTCAACATGTTGGCTCTCCGGTTAAAGATAAAGCAGAAGCAAGTCTTGAGCACACAGGACAAAAAGGGCGGTTTGTTTATAACTTAAAAGCAAATTATGCCTATGATGCTGAAGATGGCGATGATCTAACGCTTGATGGTAGCTATTTAAGTATGTTGCTTGGAAATTGGGTTTTTACTGCCGGTAGTTATGACCAAACCTACGGACAAGGCTGGGATACTCAAATCACAAAAAGTACCAATGCACGTCCACTTCCTTCACTAACATTAACTAGAAACAGCCCTGATGCTTTTGATATCCCAGTGCTTGAATGGCTTGGTCCTTGGGCTATCACAACCGGTGTTTCTTGGATGAATGATGATGATTATCGAGAAATAGAAAATACCTTATTATGGTCATTTAGGGCATCTATTAAGCCAATTCATAATCTGGAACTTGGCTTATCTCGTACTGCTCAGATCTGTGGTGATGGTAAAAGCTGTGGCGCAGGAACGTGGTGGGACATGCTATCAGGTGATTCAAATGTAACCTCTGGTGAAAATCCGGCTAACCAACTCGCAGCGGTAGATATTCGCTGGGGAGACACTCTTTATGGTGTACCTTATGGTATATATTGGGAAAGCATGGGGGAAGATGGTTTTAGTATCGATCCGTTCCCATCTTATCAAGCGAAAAGCTATTTAGTTGGTGCTGATGTGACTTATCGCGTGAGCAGTCAAGTTGTGAAAACGTTTTTTGAATATACGGATACGAACGCACATTGTTTAGGTATTGATGGTGACTGTACTTATGAGCACAGTGTTTATAAA
The DNA here is from genome assembly GCF_038155185.1 of Psychromonas aquatilis. Lineage (NCBI taxonomy): Bacteria > Pseudomonadati > Pseudomonadota > Gammaproteobacteria > Alteromonadales > Psychromonadaceae > Psychromonas > Psychromonas aquatilis. The sequence goes on along the minus strand of NZ_JBAKAZ010000055.1, from coordinate 19,233 downwards.
GGAGGCTATCGTTATCAAGGCCGTTCGATCGGTTCAACCTATGATAATGATAATAAAACCTACGTATTAGGATTTATTGGCTTTAGTGATAATGGCCATAAATGGAAATCTAACCTGCGTTATTTAGATTTGAATATGGATAATAGAAATGCGCCTAGCCCTGGTGGTAATACTGTTACTGCGATCGCTGAGCAAGCAACTCAGATTGATTTTACTTATATTTGGCCGCTGTTTGGTGGGGAGATAGAAGCGGGTAGTGCATACACTTATTCAACTTATACGGATAATATTGCTAACAATCATCAAGTTGATGTATGGGCAAAATGGGATTATACATTTTAAACTGGTTAGGTATTTAGTCAGCAGTAACCAAATACCTGCTTCCTTCTCATAAACTTTGTTTAATGCCTCCCGACTTGACGCAAGCAGGGAGGCTAAAGTCACCGCCACAAGGATAGATGCTCTGCGATTCCTTTTCCAGCCTTGATTGTATTCTTCGGGGCGGTGGCTTCAGCCTCCCTTGAAGGTGTTGTGAATGAAAGAGCACACTTCACTAGTTACCTCACTGTATTTTCTTCGATGATTTTTGTTTGGTTTTCGATCTTGACGCAAGCAGGGAGACTAAAGTCACCGCCCCAGTATGGTATGTAGCAGGGTTAGTGGAATCATTGTCTGAGGGGGACGCAGCAGGAAGGTCTAAAGTCACAGCCCCAAGGGTGACTATGTTTTTCTTATATTAGCTCTAGTACTAATTTGATGGCGAATATTAACAATATCACTCCCATTACTCGCTCAAACCAATGGCCATTTTTCAAAAACTTTTGGCGAACGACTGGTTTTGAAAATAAGAAAGACACTAAGCTGAACCAGGCGATGCTGGTGACTATTATCCATAGTCCATAAAAGGATTGTACAAATATCGGGGTGTTAGCACTTACTACCGTTGTAAATATAGCTAAAAAGAACAAGGTGACTTTAGGATTGAACACATTTGTCATAAAGCCCATCATAAATGCTTTTTTTTGATGCTTGGGGTTATTATCGATTCTTATATTATTGCCTGCTGTGCTAGGTTGGCTGCGTAATAAATTTACCCCTAAATAACTGATATAAGCCGCACCAATTAACTTGGCTACCATCATTAACGTAGGCGATTGTGAAATCAATAAACCAATGCCTAAAAGGGTATACCCCACATGCACTGCAATGCCCGCGCCGATACCAAAGCTGGTTAGTATCGCTGTTTTACGTCCAAAACTAATACTTTGTCTAAGAATGATCGCAAAATCTGGGCCCGGGCTCATGACGGCGAGTAAGTGAATAATGGTTAGCGCGAGGAATTCATGTAAATAAGGCATTATGTTCTCTGAATTTAAGAAGAAAAATTGGAGGGGTATGCTACCATTTTAAGATTGCTTTTTCTTGAGATTTAATAATGACATCGATAACGCATTCAACAACTAACCAAGCAACCAATCCAACAGGTAAGTCACTTATAAATAATGATTTTATAAGTACATTCCCATTGCCTCTTTTAGGCTTTTGCGCATTTAGCGGTACAGGTAAAACAACGTTAATTGAACAACTTATTCCACTACTGAATGCAAAAGGTGTACGGATTGCACTGATTAAACATAGTCACCATGATATTGAGATGGATAAACCCGGTAAGGACAGCTATCGCTTGCGGAAAGCCGGTGCTTCTCAGGTTGTGTTAGCGGGCCCTAAGCGTTCAATTTGTTTTCATGAACATCAAGACGCGCATGATAGTTTATTGAGTGAGCAGTTAGCGTTATTGAATACAGAGCAATTAGATTTAGTGCTGGTGGAAGGTTATCGCGACCAAGCATTTCCTAAAATTGAGCTAAATAGAGCCGCTTGTGAACAGCCTTTTTTATATCTGAATGACCAACATATTATTGCACTTGTGACTGACCAAAATGTACAAAGCAGTAATTTACCACGATTCGATTTTGAGCAATTAGGACAGTTAGTTACATTTATTATATCGAATGTATGTAAGTAGTTACTGTCATCTTATATATTATTAAAAGGTTTTTATAGTCAATTAAGATTTTTAATCGCTTACTCAGCCGATTTTAATAAAATTATCTTTTTTAAAGTTAGTGATTACTTTCAATTAACTTAGGGGCTAAGGTTAAAAACCGGCTTAAATACTGCGATATTTACCTTATTATCTGCTTTTAAAGCCATAATGATTAATCAAAGTTGTACTTTTAAAGTAAGAATGTAAGTCATCACTTTCCGTTTTAGTTAGTATTTGTCTACTATTAAGTTATTACTTTTCTAATTTTTAATCTCTATTACGCTAGCGCTTCTATTAACTGTGCTTGATAGCTTTGTTCTGGCAGTTGCTGTCTCGACTTGCCGAGTAAATAATTTTCCCTAAACGTTGAAAATAGCAATGTTAATAACTGGGCATTATGCGTCTCACCCAATTTTTCTAAGGTTAAACTTGCCACTTCTGCTGTCGCCAGTTGATTATCTTTGGTGGCTTTACGCATTAAATATTCAGATAACCTTTCTGGTGAAAAAGATAAAACCGGGTAGTTATCTAAATAGGGACTTTTACGAAACATCTTTTTCGCTTGTGCCCAAGTGCCGTCTAATAGAATAAACAGTGGTCGTTTTTTTTCAGGTAAAGCTAACTTGGTTTTATCGTCTATCACCGGTCTTTGTGGTTGCGCATATTCATCGGGAAAAATAACAATTGGATACCATTGTGGATCCTGTAAAAAACGTAACATCTCTGTATTGGGTTGCGTTCTTGACCAAATATAAGCCTGGGTATCGTCAATTAAATCAGCGATTAATCGGCCTGTGTTGCTAGGTTTTAATATTTCATCATCGTACATCAATAATAAAAATGCACTTTGGCTCGGTACGGTTTTTTTGATTGAACAAATACAAAGGTAAGGTAATAACATGCAGTGTTTACAGCGTGGAATACTGCCACCTCTGGCTAAAAAAGGGCGGGTACTTTGGCTTAATCTGTAGTCATATAATCGATGGACGGCATGAATTCGCATATTATTCTCTTTATGTTTAGGCAGCGCATTATACGCCAATAATCGATGGGAAAGGAAACCAAGCGATGATCTGCGATAAACACAATGGGGTTTATATACCTTTTTAGTTAAACACAGTAAGATCGCGCTGAGTTTTAAATAAGGGAATATAAAATGAAAAACTTTGCAGCAGGATTTAATAATTTTTTTATCGGATTAGTCTCTGGCTTACTACTACCTATTATCATTATTTTGGTTTTACTGTTTTTAAGTGTTGATAAATTGACGGGCTTGTTAGAAAGTCGCTCTTTTGCGCCCATTTATGAACGCAGTGAGCAGACGCTGGATAAAGTCGACACATTAATTATGACCTTAGATGATAAGGTAGATAATGCTGACTTAAGTAATATTAAAGCCTTGTCGCCATTAAAGGATGCAAATTTATTTCCAGAAATGAAAGCCTTAGCCGCATCGGTAAGTGAGCTAAAGGAAGGTGAGGATAACATCGATAAGCAAGCTGTTATCACGGCTTTAAAAGATAAGTTGCAAGGTTCACTACAGGGTAAGTTTACAGGTGATCAAGCACAGCAGTTAGCTGAGAGTCTGGCTAATATTGCTGACGTTATCGCTAATCAAGATAACAGCACACAAGCATTAAAATCTAAAGCAGTAGAAGAACTAAACACGGTTACTGAGTAAGGGTGATCGATAAATTTAACCGCTATTCACGGTACATTTGACGTTAACGAGTTGTAATAATGAAAGAAAAAAAGCGAATTTATATTGCCTATACTGGCGGTACTATTGGTATGAAACCTTCTAAAAATGGGTTTATTCCAGTAGCAGGGTATTTATCTGAAACAATTAAAAATATGCCAGAGTTTTATCATGATGATATGCCTGAGTTTGAAATCCATGAGTATGAGCCATTAATTGATTCTGCGGATATTTCCCCTGAAGCGTGGCAGGTATTAGCGACGGATATTCAAGATCGTTATCATGACTTTGATGGCTTCATTATTCTACATGGTACAGATACCATGTCTTATACCGCGTCTGCATTGTCATTTATTTTTGAAAGCTTGAGCAAGCCCGTGATCATCACAGGATCGCAAATTCCCTTATCGCAACTGCGCTCTGATGCACGTGCTAACTTATTGAATTCATTATTTATCGCGGCCCATCATCCTATTAATGAAGTTTGTCTTTTCTTTAATAACCAACTGTTTAGAGGCAATAGAACGACTAAACAACATGCTGATGGTTTTAGTGCCTTTGTATCGCCTAATTACCCAGTATTGTTAGAAGCTGGTATTGATATTAAAAATATCGCCGGTAAAAAACAGCGCACCGTTAATACACGTTTAACCATTGGAAAAATTGATAAGCAATCGATTGCTATTTTACATCTATTCCCTGGGTTAGATTGGCAGGTGCTGGATAATTTATTAAAAAGTCCACTGCAAGCATTGGTGTTATTAACTTACGGGGTAGGGAATGCACAGCAAGACCCTGAGCTGTTAAAAACCTTAAAAGAAGCAAGCGATCGCGGAATTTTAATTGTGAATTGCAGCCAATGTTTAAAAGGCAGCGTCAATATGGGCGGCTATGCAACAGGTCATGCGTTAAGTGAAGCTGGTGTGATTGGTGGCATTGATATGACCACTGAAGCAGTGATTGCTAAGTTACATTATTTATTAAGCCAATCATTAAGTTATAAAGTGGTTAAAGAGTTATTAACAACGGATCTTCGTGGTGAATTAACCGCATTAAATGACTAATACCATTGCTTAGCCTTATTAGCGATATTTAGATCTTAATAGGGCTAATCTTGATAGCTCATCTTCTTCATTTTTAGCGCTTATTTCTTTACAGCTTGGCTTTTTATAACTTAGCTTTTTATAACCTAGTTCTACTCGCCTTCTTCCAAATTCTCATAGATTTTGTCACAGCCTGTTTTCAGGGTTAACAATTCATCAATCGGCAATTTAGATTTACATAGCATTTGGTTAGGCACTTTTTCTGCTTGTGCTTTTAATTTTTGACCTTGCTCTGTTAAGTAAATCTCGCGTACACGTTCATCTTTTTCTCCACGTACTCTGCTAAGTAACTGCTTGCTCTCTAAGCGTTTTAATAGAGGAGTTAGGGTGCCCGAGTCTAGGTGAAGCTTATTACCTAATGCTTTTACATTAATACCGTCATATTGCCACAGTACAATCATCACTAAATATTGCGGATAAGTTAAATCTAAAGATTTTAACATTGGGCGATAGGCTCTGATAATGGCATTGGCGGCACTATATAACGAGAAACAAACCTGATTTTCTATCATTAAATCAGGATTTTCCGACGCTTCTTGTTGTGTCCTATTAGCTTGCTCTTTAGTCATGTTTTTTCTCAATAATTTAAATTGTGCACAATATACTTGTCTTTTTGTGCTTATGCGATATATAATTGATCACAATTAAATTGTGCACAACTAAAAAGTGATCTTAATCATCAGTTGTTGCGTAATTAGCTAGACCAATAGTTAAGTTTGATAAATTTAAATAAAACGATTCACTTTTGAATGTCGTTTTTAGGAGCAGTAAATGAATAATTTTAGTTACCATAACACTACAGCAATCCATTTTGGTGAAGGTCAAATTGCAGCGATTGCAGGCAGTATTCCAAAAGATAAAAAAGTATTAGTGACCTACGGTGGCGGTTCAATTAAAGGCAACGGCGTTTACGATCAAGTTGTTACTGCACTTAAAGAGCATAATTGGGATGAGTTTTCAGGTATTGAGCCTAACCCACAATACGATACTTTAATGAAGGCGGTTGAGCGCATTCGTCAAGAAGGTTTTGATTACCTATTAGCTGTTGGCGGCGGTTCAGTGGTTGACGGTACAAAATTTATTGCTGCGGCAGTTAATTTTGAAGGTGAAGAAGCATGGGATATTCTTGCTAAACAAGCAGAGATTAAAAGTGCATTGCCACTAGGTTGTATTATGACGTTACCAGCAACAGGTTCAGAAACGAATGCTGGAGCAGTGGTAACACGCGGTACTAATAAATTAGCATTTGGTAACCCACTTGTTCGTCCACAATTTGCAGTACTTGACCCGCAAACAACATTGAGCCTTTCTGAGCGCCAAACATCTAATGGTGTTGTTGATGCTTTTGTTCATGTAATGGAGCAATACTTAACTTACCCTGCGAATGCAAAAATTCAAGATCGTTTTGCTGAAGGTATTTTATTAACATTAGTTGAAGAAGGTCCTAAGTTAATTAATGACTTACAAAATATGGAAGCACGTACCAATGTAATGTGGGCTGCAACGCAAGCATTAAGCGGATTAATTGGTGTGGGTGTTCCACAAGATTGGGCTACGCATATGATTGGTCACGAACTAACGGGTAACTTTGGTGTTGACCATGGCCGTAGTTTAACAATTGTATTGCCTGCGATTATGCAAGTTTGTCGTGAAGAGAAAAAAGCAAAATTATTACAATACGCTGAGCGTGTTTGGAATATTACTGAAGGCAGCGAAGATGAGCGTATTGATGCGGTTATTGAGCAAACAAAACAATTCTTTAGCGCAATGAATACACCGGTTTCATTAACTGAAATTTCATTAGGTCAAGATGATGTTGATACCGCAATGGTCAGCCTAGAAGCACACGGCATGACTAAATTAGGTGAGAATGGCTCTATCGATTTAGCGCGTTCACGTTTAATTCTAGAAACAGCTCTGTAATTAATAAGAGGCTAAACCTCTTTATTTAGTTATGATGAACGCTCTACTTAGCCTAATTGCTTAGTAGGGCGTTTTTTGGTTTTGGGGAAGTGTACTGATATTAAAGCTGTATTTCCCTATCAACTACTTTATTGATGAGGGTGTTATGTTTAAACAGTATCAAGCTCAATGTGAACAGTTTATTAGTGAGAATATGAAAACCGATCTCGCTCATGATTTATTGCATGTTAAACGTGTGGTGAAATTGGCGACCTTAATTGCTGAAGATGAGCAAGCAGAGCTTAATGTTGTTTTGCCCGCTGCTTGGTTACATGATTGTGTTAGTTACCCTAAAAACCACCCTCTACGCTCTCAGAGCTCCTTACATGCTGCAGACAAAGCCATTGTTTTTTTAAGAAGTCTCGATTACCCACAACAGTATTTATTAGCTATTCATCATGCGATCTCTGCACATAGTGTCAGTGGTGAAATACAGGCAACCAGCTTGGAAGCTAAGATAGTACAAGATGCAGATCGTTTAGATGCATTGGGTGCGATTGGTGTCGCGCGTTGTATTCAAGTGAGTAGCCAATTACAACGTCCTTTATATTCTGAGGTTGATCCTTTTAGTGATGTGAGATCGCTAGACGATCAACAATTTACATTAGATCATTTCTATAAAAAACTGTTACGACTGAAAGATGCTATGAATACAAGATTGGGACGTAGTATCGCTACACAGCGCGGTCAATTTATAGAAAATTACCTTCAACAACTCGCGACCGAAATTTAACTTTTTATCTTTTAATTAGGTTTTTATAAAACCCAGTGCAATTAAATTGACAAAGTAGTTGCCTAGGCAGTAATATCTACAAATTATTAGTTGCCTAGGCAAGTAAGTGAGAGTTGTTATGCAAAATTTAAATGTTAAATCGACGGGAATTGCCTTAGCAAGGCAGATTGGCCAAGTAAATCTTCGTAAAGAGAAGTTGATTAATCAATATCTTGAGCCATTTGATATCACAGCGGCACAATTCAAAGTATTGGTTGCTGTACATTTTTATAAAATGAATGCGCCTGTTGATATTTGCCATTATTTAGATATTAACGGTGGCTCAATGACGCGCATGGTTGATCGCTTAGTTAAAAAATCAGTGCTTGATAAAAGGCCAAATCCAGAAGATAAACGGGGTGTGTTATTGGCGTTGACGGAAAATGGTGAATCTTTATTGATGTCGTGCATTGAGGTGATGGAAAATACAATAGGACCCTTGATGGTCGGTGATCTTTCAGATCAAGAAGTTGAACAGTTAAATGGTTTATTGCAGCGTTTAATGCCTGTTTAACCTTTGAATTTATTTGATTAGCTCAAAGTAAACGAGTTAGTTGGGTTGATATTAGTCTTTTATTACAAATAGTGAGTAATTAAAAATGGAAAATATAAAAGAGCAGCCGGCTGAGCCTAAAGCAGCAAGCAATAAACGTAAAAAATCTTTTATGATTTTATTGATTGTGGTGCTGGTATTGGGCGGTGCTTGGTTTTTTTATTATGAAACCTATGGGCGATATGTTGAAGAAACCGATGATGCTTATGTAAATGGCGATCTAGTGGTTATTTCTCCGCAAATTTCGGGGACGGTTAGCCAGGTCACGCCCGATGAGGGGGATTATGTCAGTAAGGGGCAAGTGTTAGTCACCTTGGACTCAAACGATACCAAAATTGCCTTACAAGAAGCGGAATCAAAGTTAGCGAATTCGGTTCGTGAAGTACGCAGTTTATACGCTACTGCCGATAACGCAAAAGCCAGAGTAGAAACTAGTAAGGTTGAATATAATCAAGCGGTTAATGATTATAAACGTCGTCAAAATTTATCTAAATCAGGTGCGATTTCACGTGAAGATTTAAATCACTATAAAGATTTAGTTGAAACCACTAAAAGCCAATATCTAGCGGCTCAAGAAGCATTAAAAATGACCGTGGCCTTGGTGGATGATACGGCGATAGAAACACATCCTGCGATTAAGTCTGCGATTGCTAATTTACGTCAAAGCTACTTAAACAATATTCGTACTGAGATTGTCGCACCCATTAGCGGTTATGTGGCAAAACGTACCGTGCAACTAGGTAGTCAAGTGCAACCAGGTACACAACTAATGGTGATTGTACCGCTTCATGAAGTATGGGTAGATGCAAACTTCAAAGAGAGCCAAATGAAGGATATGCGTATTGGTCAGCCAGTGGTTTTAACTTCTGATTTATACGGTGACGATGTTGAATATAAAGGGGTGATTGAGAGTCTTGGGATCGGTACTGGTAGTGCATTCTCATTATTACCTGCGCAAAATGCCAGTGGTAATTGGATTAAGATCGTACAGCGTTTGCCAGTTAAAATTCGTTTAGCCGATGATAACCAAGATAAGTATCCTTTAAGAATTGGTTTATCGATGATAGCTGAAGTGGATATTAAAAATACGGATGGCAGTGTACTACCACAGAGTGCACAACAAGAAGCGCGTTTCGGTACTGATGTGTATGAAAATACTCTGCTAGAAGTCGATAATTTAGTGACTAAAATACTGCATGAAAATGTCGGTATCGCACTTTCAGAAGATAAATAATGGCTGCGATTAAAGATACAACCTATACACCACCGAGTATGGTACTTGCTGTACTCGCGTTGGCGATGGCAACTTTTATGCAAGTATTGGACAGTACGATTGCTAATGTTGCCTTGCCGACGATTGCTGGGAATTTAGGTGTGAGCTCCGAGCAAAGTACTTGGATAATAACGTCATTCGCTGTGTGTAATGCCATTGCGTTACCGTTAACGGGATGGTTGTCTCGCCGTATTGGACAGTTACGATTATTTATTTTGTCGGTGTCGTTATTCACCTTTACCTCTTTTTTATGTGGTATCGCTACCAGCATGCCTGAGCTTATTGCCTTTCGTGCGCTACAAGGCTTTTTTGCTGGCCCGATGTTTCCAATGTGTCAAACCTTGTTATTGGCTATCTTCCCATCGGTAAAAAGAGGGGCTGCATTGGCTTTGATTTCGATGGTGACTGTTGTTGCACCCATTGTAGGCCCGATCACCGGTGGCTGGATCACAGATAACTATTCATGGCCTTGGATCTTTTTTATTAATATTCCAATTGGTATTTTTTGTTGTTTAGTAGTGTGGCAACAATTAAAAGGGCGTGCAGATACGACGGCAAAATTACCCGTTGATATTATCGGGATCGCACTGCTGGTATTAGGCGTTGGTTTATTACAGGTTGTGTTAGATCTAGGTAATAATGCCGATTGGTTTGAATCGACTAATATTGTGGTGATGACGATCATTTCTGTGATTGCTTTGATCTCTTTTGTGATCTGGGAGCTCACTGAAAAGAATCCGATCGTCAATTTGTATCTGTTTAAAGATCGTAACTATGCCTTTGGTACGATCGCTTTAGTGTTAAGTTATTCGGCATTTTTTGCGATCAACATTATTTTACCGCAGTGGTTGCAGATCTACATGGGATACACCTCGATCTGGGCTGGTCTTGCTGCTGCACCGATGGGGATCTTACCGTTAATATTATCGCCTCTGATTGGTAAGTATGCTCATAAAACGGATCTACGCCTATTAGCGAGTATCTCCTTTGTGATCATCGGGATCTCTTGTTTCTTACGTGCAAACTTTAATACCTTTGTTGATTTTGCTAGTGTCGCTGAAGTGCAGTTATTCATGGGCATAGGTATTGCGTTTATGTTTATGCCGTTAACTACGATCTTCCTGTCAAACTTAGATCATGACCAAGTGGCAGAAGCATCGGGTTTAACCACTTTTTTACGTGTATTAGGCGCAAGTTTTGCTTCTTCTTTAACCACCTGGATATGGAACCGCCGTGCAGATTACCATCATGCCACTTTAGCTGAGCACGTTAGTTTGCAAAATCCCGGTGCAGTGGAGTATTTAGATAAAATAGGTGGGGCAACACAAAGTAACCTTTACTCAATTAATAGTATCGTTGAAAAACAATCTTATATGATGTCGACTAATGATTATTTTTATATGTTAGGTTGTTTGTTCTTTGTGTTAATTGGTTTTATTTGGGTAACCAAAGGGCCTTTTATTAAAGATTCGAGTGCAAAACCTACAGCCATAAAGAAATAGTTTTAGATGGCGTATAAAATAGCTTGTGGCATAGTAGTCTTATGCCACAAGATGCAATGATCTTAGCGGATCATTTTTAGCAGTAATTAACTTATTTAGAGGTCATCAATGACGGATTTGTCTCAACAATTAGCCTTCGTTTTAGAAATTGATAAATTAAAAGCGGTGTATCGTCAAACTACCGTTAAAGAAGATAAAGATCGCCATGAAAATAGTGCAGAGCATAGTTGGCATATCGCATTAACAGCACAGATCTTAAAAGATTATGCAGAGTATCCTATCGATATTGAACGCGTTGTTCAGATGTTATTAATACATGACATTATTGAGATTGATGCAGGGGATTTATTTGCATTTGCAGAGCAACAAGATCATGCACAACAAGCATTGAAAGAAGCACAAGCTGCTGAACGTTTATTTGGCTTATTACCGCCACAACAACACGAACAATACAAGGCGTTATGGTTTGAGTTTGAAGCGGCGGAAAGTAATGATGCTAGGTTTGCAAAAGCAATGGATAGAATTTTACCATTAGTGCAAAACATGAATAATAATGGCGGTAGCTGGGCTAAGCATAAGATCAGTCAACCACAGGTATTAGCACGTAACAAACACCTGGAATATATTGCCCCAAAATTATGGCAATACGTGGTACAACAAACGGATCTTGCAGTAAGTAATGGTTGGTTGAAAAAAGATTAACGTATCTTTTTAGTCTCTCTGTTTGCGTTAAACCAAAAAACTCACCGCCCCAAAGCAGGTTAATGATTCTTCATTTATTGTTAATTCGTCTGCGCTCGTTTTAGCTTATTGATGTTTATTAACGGTGAGTTTCGCCTTGTTGGCGATCTTCTTTCTCTTGTCAGAAGAGAAAGAAGCAAAGAGACTGACTCCGGATTGTTTTCTGATCTAATCTCAACAATATGGTTTTAACGCACCGCCTCAGGAAGCACATCCATGTGCTTTCTGAGGCTACCGCAAACGTCCTGTTTGCCGTTGCTAACCATATTGTTGATATTAGGAAAACGCAACGGAGGTGTGTGGTTATCGCGATAGTGTGATGTGCACTTTTTGTTTAATCGCTTCGGTGACTTTTAGATAGGGAGCTTAATTAATAGAGCTTTAACGTTTGCTAATAAATAATCCTTTACTCGGGGCGGTGACTTTAGTCTCCCTGCTTGCGTTAAATCGTAAACATTAAACAAAATTCATCGACGGTAAATATGAGAAGGTAACTAGTGAAGTTCGTTCTTTTAATTATTTCACTTACAAGGGAGGCTGAAAAAAGGAGTCGCAGAGCTCCTCCGCTCATGAGACTAAGCTGGCGCTTAATTCGCCCACCGCCCCAAAAGTCACATTTACCTGGGGCGGTGACTTTAGTCTCCCTGCCTGCGTCAAAGCAAAAACCTCACCGCCCCAAAGCAGGTTTATGATTCTTCATTTATTATTGCCTCGTCTGCGCTCGTTTTAGCTTATTGATGTTTATTAACGGTTGGTTCCGCCTTGTCGGCGATCTTCTTTCTCTTGTCAGAAGAGAAAGAAGCAAAGAGACTGACTCCGGATTGTTTTCTGATCTAATCTCAACAATATGGTTTTAACGCACCGCCTCAGGAAGCACATCCATGTGCTTTCTGAGGCTACAGAAAACGTCCTGTTTGCTGTTGCGAACCACATTGTTGATATTAGGAAAACGCAACGGAGGCATGTGGTTATCGCGATAGTGTGATGTGCACTTTTTGTTTAATGACTTCGATGATTTTAGATCGGAGTTTAATTCATAGAGCTTTACAGTTTGCTAATCAATATTGCATCTTCAAGGGAGGCTGAAGCCACCGCCCCGAAAGTAGCAGTTATATTCCCTTGGGGCGGTGACTTTAGTCTCCCCGCTGCATCAAATCGAAAATATCATACAAAATTCATCGACGGTAAATATCAGAAGGTAACTAGTGAGGTTCGTTCTTTTAATTATTTCACTTACAAGGGAGGCTGAAAAAAGGAGTCGCAGAGCTCCTCCGCTCATGAGACTAAGCTGGCGCTTAATTCGCCCACCGCCCCAAAAGTCACATTTACCTGGGGCGGTGACTTTAGTCTCCCTGCTTGCATGCTACTAAGGGATCAAGATCATTGCGTACAGATCCATACTGAGGAGGGGGGGATTTTTCTTATTTAACCTCATTTCTGCTAGAGAATGTGTAAGTTCTAACTTCTCTGTGGTTTACTTTTCTATTAATATTTTGATTGGCTATCTTTCCCTGTTTATCCCCTGTATTGTTAATTTAGCCTAGTGCGTATGTAGATCCCATTAAAGAGAGAATTGATGAATAACACAGTTAATGTCCTTGCCCCAGTTGCCGAAATCAAACCCCACATACACGAAACTCATGGTCATCAGCGCCAAGATAATTACTTTTGGTTACGTGATGATGATAGAAAAGATCCTGAGGTTTTAGCTTATTTAGAAGCTGAAAATGCGTATACAGAGCAACAGATGACACCTTTGTCAGGATTACAGCAAGATCTTTATGATGAAATGGTTGCAAAACAAGAGCCTGCATTAGAGTCTGTTCCCTATTTCCAAAAGGGATTTTGGTATACTTCCCGTTACGATCAAGGCAAGGATTATAGTGTCTATTGTCGACGTAAGGGGAGTATGGAAGCTGAAGAAGAGATCTTTTTTGATTGTAATGAACGTGCACAAGGATTGGCTTATTATCAGTTAGGGGAGTTAAGTCTTTCTCCTAATTCTATGATCCTAGCTTTTACTGAAGATACAGTGAGCCGCCGTCAATATACGTTACGTTTTAAAGATCTATCGAATAACAGTTTATTTGAAGAATGCATTGAACATGTGAATGACGTGGTATGGGCAAACGATAATAAAACGGTTTTTTATGTTAAACAACATGAGCAAACCCTGCTTTCTTATCAAGTTTATCGCCATATATTAGGCGACTCTCCTGCCAACGATGTGTTGTTATATGAAGAGCTAGACGACACTTATTATCTAAACTTGTATAAAACAAGATCTGAGCAGTATTTAGTGATTTGTGCAGACAGTACGATGACTTCTGAATGCTTGATATTAGATGCAGATAAACCGCAAGATAACTTTACCTGTTTTTTACCAAGGCAGCGTGACCATGAGTACAGTGTGGATCACTTTCAAGATCAGTTCTTTATTCGCAGTAATATGACCGGCAAAAACTTTGCACTGCATACCGTTTCTTCTAATCAAACGACTTTTGAAGTGACTCAACCACAAGACTGGACAACATTGATCGCCGCGAGAGAATCAGTGTTACTTGAAGGCTATGAGTTAATGAATGATTGGCTGGTGGTTGAAGAGCGTGAGCTAGGGTTGCCATTATTACGCCAAATTAACTTTAAAACAGGCGAGTCACGTACGCTTAAATTTAATGACCCGGTTTACACTGTGTTTAGTCATTATAATCCGCAAGCGAATAGCAGTAAGTTTCGTTATCAATATACTTCATTTACTACCCCTTCAACTGTCTATGAATTGGATTTAGAGAGTGGTGAAACGATTTTATTAAAGCAAAGTAAGGTTGTTGGTGACTTTTCTAGTGCTGATTATAAAAGCGAACGTGTTTGGGTGAAGGCGCGTGATGGCGTTGATGTACCTGTTTCATTAGTTTATAAAACGGCTTTATTTGATCATCATAATCCATTGCTAGTGTATGCCTATGGTTCATATGGACACAGTATGGATATTGGCTTTAGTTCTGCTAATCTCAGCTTGTTAGATCGTGGTTTTGTGTATGCGGTTGCGCATGTGCGTGGTGGCGAAGATCTTGGGCGTGAATGGTATGAGCAAGGTAAGCTATTACATAAGAAAAATACCTTTAACGACTTTGTTGATGTGTCTAAAGCACTTGTTGAACAGCAGTACGGTGCGGCTGACAAGGTATTTGCAATGGGCGGCAGTGCTGGTGGATTATTAATGGGCGCTATCATTAATCAGGCACCTGAGTTGTATCGTGGTGTGGTAGCGGCGGTGCCATTTGTTGATGTTGTTTCAACCATGTTAGATGAGTCTATTCCATTAACAACCGGTGAGTATGACGAGTGGGGCAATCCAAATGACCCTGAGTACTATGATTATATTTTAAGTTATAGTCCTTACGATCAGGTCACTGAAAAAGCTTACCCTAATATGTTGGTGACAACTGGGTTACATGATTCGCAAGTACAATATTGGGAGCCTGCAAAATGGGTTGCTAAATTACGTGCGTTAAAAACTGATCAAAACCAGTTATTACTTTATACAGACATGGAAGCTGGACACGGTGGAAAGTCTGGGCGCTTTAAGCATTTTGAAGATATTGCTAGAGAATTTGCTTTTTTAATTAATTTAAGTAAATAAAAAGTGGAATACAGCTGAGTTGTTATCTTTGCTCAGCTGTATTCCATTGATATTTTTATAAGGGATTATTCACCATAAATATCAAATTTAAAGTAGCTAGAAGCTATTTTATCGTAAGTCCCATTCTTTCTAATTTCAGCGATTGCGGCATTGAATTTTTCAGCTAATGCTTTATCACGTTTACGTAGTGCAAGTGCTGTGCCTTCACCAATGTAAGCTTTATCCGTGACTGATTTACCTTTTAGTTCGTAGTCAGCGCCATTTTCTTTTTCTAAGAAAGCTAAAACTAATTGATCCGAGTTTGCAAAGGCAGTATCAAGACGACCGTTAATTAGGTCGATGTAAACTTTATCTTGGCCATCGTAACGTTTGATATCTGCAACATCACCATACATATCAGTTACATAGTTATCATGAATAGTACCAACTTGCACACCAATGGTTTTACCTGTTAATCCGGCTTTATCAATCGTAAAGTCTGCTTCTTTTTTAGCGACAAAGCTTGCTGGCGTTTGGTAGTACTTATCGGTAAATAAAACGCGTTTTTTACGATCTTCTGTGATGCGCATTGAAGCCATGATCACGTCTGCTTTGTTAGACATTAATCCTGGAATTAAGCCATCCCAACCTAGCGTTACCCATTCACAGTTAAGTTTTGCTTGTTCACATAATGCGTCAGCAATTTCAATGTCAAATCCGACTGGTGTACCTGAACTATCTTTATAGTTAAATGGCGGGTAAGTGAAGTCTGATGCTAAACGTACTGGCTTTGATTGTTCTGCTTGTAGTGGAGCGATCATCATTGATGATAATAAGATAGCTGCGATACTGAGTTTTTTCATTTTAAAATCCTTTTAAGCTTAATTAATTTAATTTTTTAAGTGCGTTTAGCGTTTCAAGCATGCTTTCTTTTGAACCGATGGTGATGCGTACACAATCCATTAAAGCGGGTTCATGCGCTTGGTTTCTAGTAACAATACCTTGCGCACTGAGTTGTTGATAGGCATCGATACTTTCTTTGAATTTAATTAAGATGAAGTTAGTTTCACTA
This sequence comes from Psychromonas aquatilis, assembly GCF_038155185.1. Classification (NCBI taxonomy): domain Bacteria; kingdom Pseudomonadati; phylum Pseudomonadota; class Gammaproteobacteria; order Alteromonadales; family Psychromonadaceae; genus Psychromonas; species Psychromonas aquatilis. The sequence goes on along the minus strand of NZ_JBAKAZ010000055.1, from coordinate 2,887 downwards.
TCATAAATATGCAGTATCGAGTCTAAATACGTGAGCTGTTGTTTAAACCATTGTTTTGTTTCTATTAACTGATCTGTTTGTTGTTGCATTAGGCTTAACCCATCATCCGATAACGCTTTTAATGCGATTTCAGCGGTTGGATCGGCAATTGGGTAGGGCGCAACTAAACGGTTAACATATGTCATTACGCTTTGATCTGCTAATAAAAATCCACATCGTATTGCTGCTAAACCAAATGCCTTTGATAACGTACGAATAATAATTAAATGTGGGTATTTATTCATTAAGTGTAATGCACTTTGATGCTCTGAAAACTCAATATAAGCTTCATCAATAACGACCAGTGTGGTTTCTTTACTCGCCTCTAATAGGCTAATAATATCTGCTTGGTTAATGCTATTACCGGTTGGGTTATTTGGCGAACATAAGAATAACAATGGGCTGTTTGGTAGTTGTTGTTTGATCTCTTCAACGTTTAATTGAAAGTCATCTGTTAATGGTATTTTGCATGTTTGAACGGCAAATGAATCAGCACAAAATTCGTACATACCATAGGTTGGTGGACAAATAATGATTTGATCTTTACCTGGGTGGCAAAAGGTACGTACTAACAGGTCAATCGCTTCATCTGCACCACGTACGGTAATGATTTCTGTGTCTAAGTTAGCGACTTCTTGCTGACAATATTTAATATATGCAGCGGCGGTATCATGCGGTAAAAAGTCTGGGTATCGATTATATTTATCGTTGCTACCTTTAGAAAGATCACCGTATTGAGCACAGTCTTCAAGTTCATTAGCATTAAGCCATAAGTGTCCATTACCCCCTAAGCGTCTTGCTGATTGATAAGGAATAAGCTTTTCTACGGCTTGAGGTACTAACTTTGATGCTAAAGAGTCCATTAACTATATTTCCAATGATGATAAATGCATGACAACTAGTGAATATTTAGTCTGTAATTGAGCATAAATATTCATTTTTCGATAAAATGGATTTAAGCAAATGATTGTTAAAATAAAAAACGAAAAATCGGTATACTAGCTATGAATTAAACTCATAGCTTATAAGCTTCTTTGAATAAGATGATACAAACCATGCAAACTAGATTACCTTCAACAAAAGATATGCAAGCATTTATTATGACTAGCAAGCACTTAAAGTTCACCTTGGCTGCTGAGGCGTTGAATGTGACTCAAGGGGCGGTAAGTAGACAAATCCTAGGATTAGAGAAAAAGCTTAATGTGATTTTGTTTCATCGACATGCAAGAGGGTTAAGCCTTACTGAACAAGGTCGTGAGTTTTTACCTTTAGCACAGAAGATTATTGATGACCTACAAAGTGCAGTTGAAAAAATTTCTGCCATTAAGCCTGTGATTAGATTAAAAGCACCGAGTTGTATCACGACTTGGTTATTACCTAAAATCATGGCTTATCAGCGTGCTTTTCCAGAGCAAAAAGTAGAGTTAACCTCATCCATTGAGCATGATGTGAAGTTATCTTCTGGCGATTTTGATGCGATTATTTGTTACGCAGACGTGATTAATGATTCAAGTTTAATTCAACAAAAGTTATTCGATGAATATTTAACTCCTGTGTGTTGTGCTTCATTTTTACCTGAAGGGCGATCGCAATTAACAATTTCAGAGATGAGTGATTTTCCTTGGCTGCATTCTACCCCTAAGCAAAGTGATTGGGCGTTATGGTTAGAAGCAGCACAAGGTCATTTATCAAGCTCAAAGCATAATCAACATTTTGCGACTTTAGACCTTGCGGTGAGTGCTGCAAAAGAAGGGTTTGGTATAAGTATTGGTGATGTAATGTTAGCTTCTTTAGATGTGAATGCCGGACGTCTGGTAATGCCACATCCTTTGCAGGTTAAATCTGGCAAAGCTTATTATTTTTTATATGCAGCGACCTCAAAGAAAAAAGGGCTAGAGGCTTTGATGAATTGGTTGCTTGAGCATTAAATGGCTGTTGAAAGGGGCATATCTTCGGTTTTGCTAACCTCATAAGCATCGCCCCAAACCAGGTTAATGGTTCTTCATTTATTGTTAATTCGTCTGCGCTCGTTTTAGCTTTACGGTGTTAATAGCGGTTGGTTTCGCCTTGTCGGCGATCTTCTTTCTCTTGTCAGAAGAGAAAGAAGCAAAGAGACTGACTCCGGATTGTTTTCTGATCTAATCTCAACAATATGGTTTTAACGCACCGCCTCAGGAAGCACATCCATGTGCTTTCTGAGACTACCGCAAACGTCCTGTTTACCATTGCTAACCACATTGTTGATATTAGGAAAACGCAACGGAGGCATGTGGTTATCGCGATAGTGTTATGTGCACTTTTTGTTTAATGACTTCGATGATTTTAGATCGGAGTTTAATTCATAGAGCTTTACCATTTACTAATAAATAATGCTTTATCCGGGGCAGTGACTTCAGTCTCTTTGCATGCATCAAAGCAAAAACCAAAACTTCACCTGGGGCGGTGACTTTAGTCTCCCTGCTTGCGTCAAATCGAAAACATCACACAAAATTCATCGAAGGTAAATATGAAAAGGTAACTAGAGAAGTGTGTTCTTTTATTCATTGCATCTGCAAGGGAGGCTGAAGCGGTAATCACCCCAAAAAATAATAGAAGTCAAAAGTAGCATTCTCCCTGCTTGCGTCAAATCGAAAGCCATAAACAAAATTCATCGAAGAAAATATTACAAGGTAACCGGTGAAGTGTGTTCTTTTATTCATTGGATCTGCAAGGGAGACTGAAAGTAAGTTTATGGTTCCTTATTTGTTATTGCCTCGTCTGCGCTCGTTTTAGCTGATTGATGTTTAGTAACGGTTGGTTTCGCCTTGTCGGCGATCTTCTTTCTCTTGTCAGAAGAGAAAGAAGCAAA
>NZ_JBAKAZ010000054.1:0-21965 GCF_038155185.1 Psychromonas aquatilis | reverse complement strand
CTTTAATAGCAATAGATAACTCAATTAGATCATATTTTTACTTAGATTGGTATTAAGCCCTAAACATTCACGACAAGCATAGGCCTTCTTAACCGCATAGATATGCTGGCGCTTTGTTTGACAAATAGGGCAAGTGAGATATAGCTTATTACTAGCGCTTCTATTATCTTGAACTAACTGAATTTGAAACTTTTTACCGTCAATAATAAATTGAATAAATTTGGGTTTAACACCTAGATCTATTAACTCAAAAAACTTGTGGTCCTTACTTAATTGATCACTATGAATGACATAATGACCATTTGGTGTCTCTAATAAAGGCTTAAACATAATGGCGGATAAACGGAAGTATTGACAAGTATAAGAGCGTTTTCTTACTCGTCCAAAATGGAAACCTCTTGGCATATATTCACCTTTGTATTGTACGAAAAACAGGGCTAGATTGAGGCTTTATTAGTTTTAATCTACTCAATCCATAATCTTTTGTTTGCACTGGTCTATAGCCTTTACCACGCTCTTTAGCATGATAAGAAAGGTGATAAATAACATTTGCTTTAGACTGCCAGTCCTCACGTTCTATCATGTGGTAACCGCTCATATGCATAAAACCACCACCAACATCCCACCAAGCATCTTTAATTTTATTATATAGGTAATGAGGTGTTCTTATTTTGCGCCCCTCTAAAAATAGTGCCATGTGATAATGCTGCTGCTTTGCCCTTTCAAGTTCTCTACACCAAGAGCAACCTACCTGTTTAAACCTATATTCTTTTTTTATTCGATAAGATAACAATTTGTAAAAATGACTGATCATTCCGTTATCTGATGTAAAGCTCTCCAAATGCAAGTCGAAAAATACAACCAACACACGGCTATAATTCTCAGTCATAATATTAATCTGTTTAATAATTCCCTTCATCTGTTTTGTATAAATAGGTAAGGGATGCCCCTGCTTACTATAACCTGAATTAATTGGCCAAATTTCCTTATCGACCTTTATATATTCTGAAGTGCTTGTATATTTACTGCTGCTATATTTATTCATATCACTAATAAAGACACAGTTAGATATTATTAATTACCCCCGACCATGTTAGTACCTACTATTACTCCTAAGTATAGAAGGATAATAACCACCAACCTTAGTTTAAATTTTTAGCGTAGATAAAACCCTATAATCAAGTTTCATATTGTTACATGCTAGATATTATGTAATCAGGTATAAAAAAGCCGCTCAAAAGAACGGCCTTTATTGGTTTAATAATTTTAAATGCGTACAATCCTATTTGTTAGTTGGTGGTTTGTCGCCAAACTTCCCCACCAGCATTAACACCTAATGCCCTTTTAAGTTACTTTTCGTTGCTAAAAGGGCTTTCTTTTATTAAACCAGCTAATTCTAAAAGCTTCTTTTGATTACGTTCAAATGCATTAGGTAAACGCTTAAGCTCTCTTTTAGCAAGCTTCAAACTGTTAGAACTGTGGATAGCTTTAGACTCAGCCGTTGCTATTATTACCTCTTTTTTATCGCCTGAGATATGTCTTTCATCTAACTGCCAACGGCCTCGGCCATGAATATAAAGACCTTTTCTCCTAAGTGATTTAATTATATCTCGAGGTGCACTTCCACAACATATAATCCAAAGATCATCTTTTGAATATGTACTGCCATCTAATAACTTCCTATAAACAGTTTTCTCTACTAGCGAGAGAGTTTCATATAGTTTAGTCATTACGATACCTCCTGAGATTCTAACCACTCAAGAATCGCAGACTCTCTCCACCCAATTGTCCTACCTTGGATTTTAATAGGTAATGGTAAAACACCATCACGCTGCCAACGCCATAAGCTGACACGACTTTTTGAAAGTAATTGTGATAATTCAGTAATTGAAATCACACGGTTTGATTCTGTAAATGAGGTTGTATTCGTTATCATTAGTTATGCTCCTGTTGTAAGAGCTTTAATACTATTTCAAATGGTTACTGAGAGTTACATATTAAAACCCCCTTTCAGGTAAAGAGGGATTTAAATTTTAGGATTTCGCCCCTTTTCTACCTGTGGCACTCTTACATCAATTTCAGAAAAAACCTTTCGTTGTTCTATAATTTGATTACTAACTGTTCTCCCCGATTTATTCTTTACTAGTAATGGATATTTCTTTATTACTGTATATGCATCTGGGCATTTCCCATAAATCCAATAATCTAAATACAAATTAAGACTTAATTCATAAATCCACTTTGTTCTAGATTCATTGCGTTCTTTTTCCTCTATATAACTTTCAAGATCTTTCTTTATTTGCTTAATATCCCTTGGTAGACGCTCTAAGACTACAGATAACTTTCCCATAATAAATATTTCACTAAATACATCATTATCATCTTCAGATGAAATAACCCTCAAACAATGTTCTTTCATATACATCAGTTTATTCTCAACCGTTCTTGAGTTATCGATCTGTATTATCTGTAATTCTAAATCATACAATTGGTTAATTAAGTTTAAGAAGTAATTATTATGCTTACTCAACTCTGGGAAATCTTTAAGGCATTCCATCCATGTAGCTTTGAACTCTCTTCCTTTTAATTTTAATACTTTAAGTTTTATGCACTCCCAAAACTTGATTGTATTTGCAATATCAGGGAATTTTTTATCTAACTCTTTCTTCAGGGCTTTAATGATTAAATCTTCTATTAAATCTTTATTTTTATTTTGCGTCTTCCTGCAATATTCAATGAATTGAGAGCAATTTTCATGCTCTAAATTTTCAATATTTTTTGATTTACTAAGTAAAGCATTAGCTAATTCAGTCGAATTCCTGCATCCCCTCATCCCTAAAGGCGCATTTAGATAAACTTTAAGATCAGTAAGTGCACGATATATTTCCTGACGTTCTGTTAGAAATGTAAATGAAACAGGATTAACTTTTTTTATATTTTCATTTTCAATGAAAGCTAATTTTTCATATAGCTCTTTTTCTGTTTGTAACTCATCACTAGATAATTCGATATAAGTACTAAGATCATTCATAATTTAAACTCCCCCAAATGCCAGTATATTATTAACCGCTACTTCATTAAGCTTTTGTTCCCACGCTTCCAATGCTCTTTGTTTCTCTGGCATGTACTCATAACGATCATAATGCTTTGAACTAACATCGTGTAGAGCATGGTTTTGAAGTCTATCTCTAATTGATTTACTAATCCCAAGTTCCCCCATTAATGTTTTACAGGTACGGCGAATATCACGAGGTATAAATGGACGTATATCTGTTTTATTGCGATAACGTGCGATAGCCCTAGAAAGAGAGTCTAAAGTGATATGACGCTCTCTATCGAACCTGTGAGGGAATATAAAATCACTTTCACCACTATTTTCTTTCTGCTTTGATAGTATGAAAATAGCTGATTCTGTAAGGGGGACGAGGTGAGGACGTTTATTTTTAGAAATGTCTGTGGTGATTAATAAAGTCTTAGCTTCCCAGTTGATACTTTCCCATTTAGATGAAGCTAATTCAAAGGGTCTTTGTCCGCCTGTGTAAAATAGAAGGCTTATAAGGTTTCGAATACTATTCCCCATTTGAAAGCGTAAGAATTCATTATTTAAATCATTTAATAACAGCTTAACTTCGCTATCACTTAAAAAGTGTTCTCCTACTTTTTCCGCTGATTTTTGTTTAGGGATAGCTGAGACAGGGTTAAATAATAAACCGAACTTAGCATCATCAATAAAGTTAGCTGGGTCATTGTCATGTGCTAAACCATAATTAAACGCAGCCATTAGATAACTTCTAACTCTGTTGCTTTGCGTGAGAGCTCCACGTTTGATCATATGTGACAGTATAATAACTAAATCATCTTTGGTTACATTTTTAGCTTTAGTCTCTGGTTTTATGTATGGATAAACTTCTTTTTCTAAAGACTTTAAAACAGCTTTATACGTTCGCTTACCATCTTTCTTCATTTGTGAAGTGTAGCTATTAAATAACTGCTCAATGCTTCCCTTTTGAGCTTCCACTTTGACTTTATTTTCTTCCTCCGCTTTTATAAGTCCGAGTTCGAGTCTTGGATCCAACCCTGCTTGTAACATTGCTCCATATTTTTTGGCGGCTAAACGAGCAGCAGCTAAAGTAACTCCATTTTCTCTGCTGGTGGGCGCATCACCTATTTTTATAAATTTTCGGTTACCATCTACATAGTAACGAAAAACAAAACGCTTACTACCGCTACTAAAGATTTTCACACCTAAGCGCCCCATTCCCTTGGTTCCATCATCCTCCCATTCATAATAGGACGACTGTTTTGTCTTAAAGCCGATGATCTTATTTAAAGTGAACAATGCCATAACTATTCCTTTGTTAACCATACCCAGCTTAATTTTGGGTGTAGTTGTGGGTGTAGTTAGAGTGTAACTTAATGAAACAATATTAAACAGACAGAAAACAAACAACAAAAACAAAACCATCAATAACAACGACTTAAGATTAAAATTTAATTAAAATGAAATATTGTGAAACACAAATAATTACGACTCATAATCGTCAGGTCCCCCGTTCGAGTCGGGGAAGGGCCACCATATTCAGAAAGGTTAGTAGGCGTAGTGCTTACTAACCTTTTTTTATGCCTGCTCATTTTGGGTGTAGTTGTTATACCAATTATATTAAATAAGTGATCTAAATTTTACGCAGAAAAAATGACTTAGTTTAAGGCGTAATTTGAGTTAAATAGTTGTTCTATTTGCGAAAATTACAACGAAGAAATAAGTTATTTTAGCAAGTAAAATAGATCAGTTAATTAGTGTGATTGGTATTAGTCTAGTTAGTACAACTTAGCTCCAAAAGTCCCCACCTCAATTCCAGCCCCCCTTTTATTGAATAAAAAGTTATATATTTTTATTTTTATTTGAATATACGTTTTTTTATATATAACATACTTGTATATTCTATTTAATGGTGGCCTAGATGAAACAAGATAATAAAAAATCAGTTCTATTTTTATGTACCGAGAATTCAGCTCGGTCTCAAATGGCGGAAGCATTATTAAAAAATAAAGCACAAGATCTTTTTGAGGTCTACAGTGCAGGTACGCACCCTACCACTGTCGATAAACGAACCATCAAGGCGTTAACACAATATGGCATAGCAACTGAAAGACTGACCTCTAAGCATGTTGATCAGTTTTCAAATCAACAGTTTGATTATGTGATTACTCTTTGTGATACCGCTGCTTCTGAATGCCGTGATTATAAACATACCGCGATGCAGCTAGCGTGGGACTGTATTGACCCTAAACAACGAGCAGGTAATGATCCTTTTTATGATACGCTCAATGAAATCAACAACCGTTTAGAGTTATTCCTTTCTGTTGAAGTCCATCCTGAAAAGCTAGTAGATAACAATCACTCCTCAGAGAACCTTGATGTTATCGCATTTTATAAAAGCCTGACCGATGATATTCGCTTAAAAACGCTAATGCTCACCCACTTCCATGGGGAATTATGTGTTTGTGAATTAATGCAAATAATGGCTGTGGACTGTCAACCTAAGATATCGCGCAATTTAGCTGTCTTAAAAAGAAACAAAATATTAATTGCTCGTAAACATGGGCAATGGGTGTTCTATCGAATAAACCCTGAGCTGCCAGAGTGGGCAAAATCAGTTATCGCAGTGACAACAGAAAATAATGCCTACCTAATTAAAGATGAACTTCAACGACTAGCTCATTTGGAAAATAAACCGAATAGAGCAAGTTTTTGTAAATAATTAACTTAAGGACTTTAAGATGGGTATTTTTGAACGATTTTTATCAGTATGGGTTGCTTTAAGTATTGTTGCCGGGGTTATTTTAGGGCTTTGGCAACCTGGTGTTTTTCAAGCTATCGCCGGCTTAGAAGTAGCACATGTCAATGTCGTTGTCGCAGTGCTTATTTGGGTAATGATCTATCCAATGATGGTACAAATAGATTTTTCATCAATAAAAGATGTCGGGAAAAATCCTAAAGGTTTGTTACTTACCATTATCATTAACTGGTTAATTAAACCTTTTACCATGGCCGGTTTAGGTTGGTTATTCTTCAATATTTTCTTTAAAGATTTTATTGACCCAGCTTCTGCGCAAGAATATATCGCAGGTATGATTTTATTAGGCGTTGCACCTTGTACTGCAATGGTTTTTGTTTGGTCACAACTGACAAAAGGAGATGCGAACTACACCTTGGTACAAGTGTCGGTGAATGATGTCATCATGATTTTTGCTTTTGCACCTATTTCTGCATTTTTGCTTGGTGTAAGTGATATACAAGTGCCATGGGAAACGTTACTTGCATCAGTGGTTTTATATGTCTTAATACCATTGATTGGCGGCGTCGTTACACGAAAAGCGCTCAACTCTCGACATGGAGAGCAATCGTTAACACAGTTATTAGCCACTTTAAAACCTTGGTCAGTTGTTGGTTTATTAGGAACTGTTATTTTATTATTCGGCTTTCAAGCAAATACGATTATTTCTGATCCTAGTACAATTGTTTTAATCGCAATTCCTTTAATGATCCAAACCTACGGTATTTTTATTATTGCCTACCTCGCTGCTAAATGGATGAAATTACCTCATAACATTGCAGGCCCAGCTTCGTTAATTGGCACTTCCAACTTCTTTGAACTGGCAGTAGCGGTCGCAATCTCTTTATTTGGATTACACTCAGGAGCAGCGTTAGCAACGGTTGTTGGTGTGCTCGTAGAAGTACCCGTTATGTTGTCATTAGTCTTTATTATTAATCGAACACAAAGCTGGTTTAAATAAACCACCTAAAACTAATACTGTTACTGCAGATATGACAAACATGAAGGAATAATTATGAACGCTCATCCTTTTGATACGCTACCGTTAGAGAATAATGGGAGGTTAATTTTCACTCCCTGCCCCGGTACCAAAGAAGCAAGTTTACTAGGCTCAATTTCAACTTTAAAACAAGCAGGTGTGAATATGCTTATTACACTGATGGATGATAAGGAGATGCAAGAAAATAACGCCTTATCGCTACCATTAGAATGTAGTAAGCAAGGCTTAGATTGGATTCAACTACCGATTCCTGATAATGCACCACCAAGTAAAGTATTTGAGGAACAATGGCATAAGCAAATAGAAAACATTTTAAGTAACCTTAACAGCAGCGGCAGCATTGCAGTGCACTGTAAAGGCGGATCTGGACGAACAGGTTTAACCATTGCTTTAATACTAGCCGCTTATGGCTGGCCAACAGATAAGGTTATACCAATTATATTAAATAAGTGATCTAAATTTTGCGCAGAAAAAATGACTTAGTTTAAGGCGTAATTTGAGTTAAATAGTTGTTCTATTTGCGAAAATTACAACGAAGAAATAAGTTATTTTAGCAAGTAAAATAGATCAGTTAATTAGTGTGATTGGTATTATTAGAGAAGTACAAAAAATAAGGCCTAATGCGCTCAAGCACCCACAACAACTTAGCTATTTTAAAGACAATTCTTAGCTTTTAGTTTCCCTTGCTAAATACCATCAATTTTATGTGTTTGATGGTATTTACTATAAGCCTGACAACCGAGAAAGCCGCCACTTTCAAAACTAACCTTGCACAATACAATTCCTACCCGATGCTTTTGCTTTATATAAGGCTTGGTCAGCACGGTGTGACCAACTTTCGAAGCTTTCTCCAGGCTGATAATCCACCATCCCAGCACTAAAAGTAATATTGTTATTAAGTGAGAAGTCAAATTTTGATATTAATTCACGAATATGATTTAAATGCGCATAAGCCTGCTGACTTGTTGTTTTAGCCATTAAAATAACAAACTCCTCACCACCCCATCGAGAAACAACATCTTCATGGCGAATATTCAGCGTTAGCTGCTCTGCAAGCTTTTGTAAAATATCATCTCCAATATTGTGACCGTAACTATCATTTATACTTTTGAAGTGATCAATATCCAATATAGCCAACGTTACAGGAGTCGCGTGCCGCTTTGCACGAGAAAGTTCTTTATTAACATACTCCATAAAGGCACGACGATTATAAAGTTGTGTTAAAGCATCTATAGAAGCAAGTTTTTCAAGCTCGCTATTCTGCTCATTTAATTGTGTGTTTTTAGTGCTAATTTCTAACGTCCGCTGACTTACCATCTCTTCTAGGCTACTCGTATAAGCATTGATTTTTTTAAAGCTAATATAAAAAGCTTCAGAGAGCTGCCCTATTTCATCTTTTGCATTAACCATTTTAAATTCGTTATTTGGACAATTAATGGCTTTTTTTACTTGTTTTGTAAGCAGAGAAATTGGCTTAGCTATTTTGTTTGCTAAATGAGCAATTACAAATAAATAAAACAACATTAACAAACAAGAAATAGTAACAATCCTATATAAAAGCTCATCAATATTAGAAAAAATTTCAGATTTTTCAGTCGTCACGAATAGAGTCCATTTGGGCAAAACCTCTATCGAAGAAAAAGTAACAATCTTATCTTCCGCTAACTTTGTATCATAATATTCACCATAACCATTTTGATTGGATTGGGTTTGCTTAACTATCTTATAAAACCCAGGAAAGTCAGGATCTTCAGTGGTTGATAATGAAGTTGACATAATAACTTCTTTTATTGGATGTGAAACGATTAAGCCATTGGCATCAGACAACCACGCATAACTTTCTTTAGCGAGTTTAATTGCAGATAACTTCTCGGAAATAAGCGTTAACGGTACAGCAACAGCTAAAGCCCCTTGCCACTTTTTTTGCTCATTAAGAATAGGAACTGACACTACGATAACAGGCTCATTTGTAAAACTAGCATGGATAGGCACGGTAATATTATAGTCTTTGTGATCACGCATATCACCATGTATAAATAGAGGATGTGCTACTTTTCTTGTTTCACCACTTATATCGGTAAGATTAAAATTTTGATCGACAAAAGCAGCATTGATGAAATCACCCTCACCTACTTTTAATAATTGATTTAGAGCTCGCAAGATTGTTTTTGAATCGGCCTGTTGAAGATCATAGGTATTCTTCATCACCTTTAATATTGCAACATACTGCTCGAACTCTTGACTCAATGATCGAGCATGTAATTGAGATATTTCAGTGGATTTCTGTAACTCTAGATTAACCAACTGATCACGCTCACTGATATAAAATATACATAACAGTAAAATGGTAAACGAAGCCATTATTAGTGAAAATACAGTGATAACTTTTGCTTTGATACTATTAAACATATTAGCCTTGAAACTTAGCAGAACAGATGATTGGAAGAAGAGTAAAACGATTAACGACATTAACGACTCTTAAGGCTGTTAAATAGAAACGTAAAACAGCGCCTAAAATAATACATCTTAAGCTTTGGTCCAAGTAAATATTAAAAAAAGACAAACTAAACCGTATTTAATAACTTCTAGCAAAAAAATAAATTTACTTTAAGCTAGCGTAAAATTAACGAAGATAGCCACCAATAGGGTATGAGATGAATGAATTAACAGCACAACGTATTAAAGAGATACTGAAACTCAATCAACAACAACGCTTCAACTACCTGTGCAAAGAAGTACAAAAGCAAAAACAAATTTGGTTGCTCGTTGACGAGCATGGCTGTGTTATGTTGAACACAGAAGATGAAGATTGTATTCCAGTTTGGCCAAATAAAGAGTTTGCTGAAGACTGGGCAACGGATGAATGGTCTCATTGTAAAGCGGAATCAATCAGCCTAGAAAAATGGAAAGCGCGTTGGACCCAAGGTTTAATAGAAGATGAATTATCTATCGTTGTTTTTCCTGATAAAAACTTAAATGGAGAAATCTTCTTTCCTGAAGAGTTTCAACAGGAATTAAATTTTCAAAGTAAAAAATAATTAACCACGTACATTATTATCTTTGATATATCAGAGCGTTTAGAAAGAGTTTCCTATGCAAGTAAGTTTACCTATATATAAAAAAAGCGGGAAACATTACCGACTTAAGCTAATAATCTTATTAGCTTTACTATCTCCCTTCAGTTTATCTGCACACCCCCATGCTTGGGTGTATATGAACACCTATATTGATAGCACTCAATCACATATTACTTCACTACATATGACTTGGGCTTTTGATGCTGAAACAACGCTTTATATGTTAGAAGGTGAAGATACAACGCCTGAACATATCGACAGAACACTTCAAAATCTCGCAACAAGTATCGTTGATAACATGTATAACGAGCATTATTTCACCTACTTTTATAACAGAAATACCCCTGTTCGCTATAAAACAGCAACCGATGCGCATTTTATCCAAGATGGTGATCTTCTCGTGCTTAGCTTCGAGGTGCCCCTCTCTAAAGCGATACGCTTTAAGGGCAATGATTTTAAGTTAGTCATTTATGATCAAACTTATTATGTCGATATGTCTTGGACAAAAAAAGCTGACGTACAGATATCTGAAGCGCTGCAATCACAATGTACAGGAGAGATACTCGAGCCCAGTGTTCCTGAAGAACAAAGAGCTTATGCATTATCTTTTGTTAGTGAGACAACACCAAATAATGAATTAGGGGAAATGTTTTCTCAGAAATATCAGTTAAACTGCCAATAGAGCCCAAACCAATAATCAAATGGTTGAAATGATTCAGCCATATTGAAAAGGAGTTCATAGGTAATGATGCTTTCTATATTTGATATTTATAAAATAGGTATTGGGCCATCAAGCTCTCATACTAGCGGGCCAATGCTTGCCGCTTACCTTTTTACGACAGTAAACCAAGACCGCATAGAGGATATAACCTCTATTAAAGTTGAACTATTTGGTTCGTTATCGTTAACTGGAAAAGGCCATCATACAGACCGCGCTGTGATGTTAGGCTTAGCAGGCTTTAAACCCGATACAGTTAAAAGTCACAGTGCTAACTTATTGCTTAAAGAGATTGCCGGTAGCAACCGCTTACCAGTATTAGGTAAGCATCCTATTCAATTTACACCTTCCCAAGATATCGAGTTTCATCGAACAAGCTTACCTTTACATGAAAATGGATTACGCATCACTGCTTATGATCAACATAACATTTTATGCACGGAAACCTATTACTCAACGGGCGGCGGCTTCATTAGTACAGAAAAAGAGTTATTAAACCCCATCAAAAAACCTAAATTTAGCGTCCCCTTCCCCTTTAACTCTGCTGAAGAATTATTATACCAAGCAGAGCAAAATGGCTTAAGTATTGGTACATTAATCTTAAAAAATGAACTGTGTTTTTGTGGTGAGCAACAGCTCAATGACACCACAGATAAAATCTGGCGAGTGATTAATAAGTGTATTGAACGAGGCCTAAAAACAGAAGGGATACTAGAGGGAGGATTAAAGGTCACACGACGTGCACCCGCATTATTTAAAACATTACAAGCTAACAATGATATCGATACAGACCCGATGGGCATATTAGACTGGGTTAACCTATATGCTTTTGCTGTGAGTGAAGAAAATGCTTCAGGTGGACAAGTCGTAACGTCGCCTACTAACGGTGCTGCTGGCGTTATTCCTTCCGTGTTAATGTATTACAACAAATATATTCGAGCAATTGATAACACACAACTCAAAGACTTTTTAGCGGTATCAGCTGCGATAGGAATGCTCTATAAAAGCAATGCATCAATCTCTGGAGCGGAAGTTGGATGCCAAGGCGAGATTGGTGTTTCATCATCAATGGCAGCCGCTGGATTAACCGCTATTCGTGGTGGTAGTAATGAACAAATTTGCATTGCGGCAGAAATTGCAATGGAACATTCATTAGGTATGACATGCGACCCGATTGGTGGATTAGTGCAAGTGCCTTGCATAGAGCGAAATGCGATGGGCGCGATGAAAGCAATCAATGCCTCTAGGATGGCGCTAAAACGCAATAGTAAGTCTCTTATCTCATTAGATAAGGTGATTGCGACTATGTATCAAACAGGTAAAGATATGAATAAGAAGTATCGTGAAACATCACAAGGAGGGCTTGCCGTTATTCACTTATCTCCTCCCTGCGAATAACCAATAAGAAATAAAAACCCTCTGTTTAACTAAGCGCAGAGGGTTAAATGATGTTGAGTTAATTACTTATTAATTTTAATTAATTCCACATCAAAAATCAGCAAAGAACCACCTGGGATTTTGCCAGCCTTACGATTGCCATAAGCCAAACGACTTGGGATAAAAAAGCGGTACTTATCGCCTTCAACCATTAACTGCACACCTTCAGTCCAGCCTGGAATCACTTGGTTTAACCCAAATGAAATAGGCTTACCTCTATCAACAGAACTATCAAAAACCGTACCGTCGATTAACGTACCATGGTAATGTACTTCAACCTTACTTTTTGCAGTCGGGTGTTCAGTCCCCTCGCCTTTTTCTAATACTAAGTATTGCATACCAGAATTAAGGCTTTGTACACCTTCTTTGGTTGCATTCTCAGTTAAAAATGCACGACCTTTATCAATATTTTCAGCAGCACTTTCTACTGAGCTTTTAGACTGGTATAAGAAAAATCCAACCGCGAGAACTAATAAAATGAAAAAGATTTTAATCATTATTTTTACCTATTTATAATATGAAGTGCAGACTCTACTAAATTTTACAGTAAAACGTTATTGTTAAATGTAAAAAAGCGAGGTTATTCACCTCGCTTCCATCTTACCCATTAGTAACCTGTACTAATAAATATTTATTTTGCTGCTTGCTCACTTTGTCTTAACTCTTCATTAAGTAATTTTTCAACATAACCTGGTGAATGAGTATTACCAGAAATAAGCCTATACATGGCTGGGATAACAAATAACGTCACCACTGTCGCAAATGCCATCCCAAAGAACACCACTGTCCCCACAGCAATACGGCTCTCAGATCCTGCACCAACCGACATAATTAATGGAATAGAACCGGCCAATGTAGTGAAAGCAGTCATTAAGATAGGACGTAAACGACGCGCTGCAGCATCAATGATCGCAGAATCTAACTGTTGCCCTTTATCACGTAGCTGATTAGCAAACTCAACAATTAGAATACCATTTTTGGTTACCATACCAATCAACATGATCATGCCGATCTGGCTATATATATTTAAACCTTGCTGCATTACGACCATACCAATAAAACCACCTAATACACCCATTGGTACAGTGAACATCACCACCAAAGGGTTAATGAAGCTTTCAAATTGCGCCGCTAACACTAAATAGGCAACCAATAAAGCTAAACCAAATACGATTAATACGCTGCTTTGATTTTCTTTATATTGTTTAGACTCACCAGTGTAAGAAATGGTGATATCACTTGGAAATAATTCAATCGCTTTCGCATCTAAATAATCTAATACATCACCCAATGATTTACCTTCTGCAGCACTGCCACCCAAGGTAATAGACTTTTGCTTATTATAATGTGAAAGACGACTTGCAGAGGCAACCTCTTCAACCGTCGCCAAGGTATCCAGTGTGATTAACTCACCTTTACTTGAACGCATATAAATTTGACTCAAATCGCTAACATTATTAAAGCTATTTTCATCACCGCGTAAGTAAACATCATACTCTTCACCACGATCGACATAGGTTGTGACACTGTTACCACCTAACATCACTTCTAAGGTTTTCGATAACTCCTCTAAGCTTATTCCAAGTTCAGCTGCACGATCTTTGTCTAGTGTAACCAATAACTCAGGTGTTTTTTCTGAGTAGTCCAAGTCGCCACCAACAACCATGCCATCGGCTTCGGCTTGCTGTCTTAGTAGCTCACCATACTTAGCTAGCTCTTGGTAATCTGAGCCACCTAATACAAACTCCACTTGGTCACTAGAACCGCCACGGAACCCTGGTAGTAAAGGTCGAACTCTTACGTCAGGTAAGTTTTTTAATGCTTTACTAACTAATACCAATGCCTCATTTGCAGAAGTGGTTCTTTCGTTCCAGTCTTCTAGTACCATAATTACAAAGCCAGTTTGGTCTCCTGCATTGCCGCCAAACGCCGGTGCTTGTGTACTAAACGATTTAATAACGCCCTGCCCTAATAATGGTAATAGGCGTTCTTGCACTAAATCCATATTCTCAGCCATTCGATTAAAGCTGGTTCCCTCAGCCCCTTTTACAAAGGCAAAAATAACCCCTCTATCTTCTTTAGGTGCTAATTGAGAAGGTACCTGTTGCATTAAAAAATAACTTCCAGCAATACAAGCAACAATCACTAATGGAGCAAGTAAACGTGCTTTCATTGCATAGTTTAGGCCGCCACGGTAGACCTTTTCTAAGCGTGAAAACTGCCTATCCACCCAGCGGTTAAAAGCATTTTGTTGTTGGTGTTCTTTCAGCATTTTGCTGGCTAAAACCGGAGTCAGAGTTAACGCGATAAAAGAAGAAAAAATCACAGACATTGCTAATAACACAGAGAATTCAGTAAATAATAACCCTACCATTCCATCCATAAATGAAATTGGTAAGAAAACCATCACTAATACGAGTGTCGTCGCGATCACCGCAAAACCAACTTCTCTTGTGCCTTTATAAGCCGCCATTAATGGCTTTTCACCCTTTTCGATATGATGGAAGATGTTTTCTACTACAACAATTGCATCATCAACCACCAGCCCTATTGACAGAATTAAAGCCATTAACGTGATCAAATTAATCGAAAAACCAAAGTAATAAGCAGCAATAAAAGCAGAAATTAATGAAACAGGTACAGTGATAGCAGGAATAATGGTGGCTCTTGCTTGCCCAATAAAGATATACAGCACTAAAACAACCAAGCCACCCGTTATCAGTAGGGTATTATAAACTTCATCAATTGAGCGCTCGATAAATACCGTTGAATCATAATTCAGTCTTAATTCAGTATTTTCAGGGAGGAATTGTTGGATATTCTCCACTTCTTGACGAACAACAGCTGCAACATCAAGCGGATTCGCGTCGGATTGGGTCACAATCCCTAAGCTTAAGTTAACAACACCGTTGTTTTTGAAAGCTGAGTTTTCATTCTCAGCCCCCACATACACTTTTGCCACATCTTTTAAATAGATAGGCGTGCCGTCATTTGCCGTTCTCACTACTAAATAATCAAAGTCCTGTGGTTGATCATATAAACGCGCGGTTCGTACTGACATCACGGTCGTATCGTTTCGAACTTCGCCTCCAGGGCTTTCTACATTTTCAGACTCTAAGGCAGAAATAATATCATTGGTAGTAACAGAACGCCCCGCCATCAGATCAGGATAAAGTTTGACATACATTACTTGATATAGGCCACCTGTCACTTCAACAGAGCTTACACCACTGATTAAACTAAACCGGTCAGTTAATGCTCGCTGAGCGTAATCTGTTAGTTGCGTTCTATCCATGGTCGTTGAGTTAAGAGTAATGTATAGAGAAGGCTCTCCTGAACCGTTATTTTTAGATACAATAGGTTCATCCGCTTCATCTGGTAAAGCACGTTCAGCTTTTGCAACAGCGTCACGTATATCACTGACCCCTTCAGTTAAGTCCCAGCCTAAATCAAATGTCACTGTAATACGAGACATGCCATTTCGGGTGACAGATTCTACTTCATCAATACCACTAATCCCGGTCACTTGATCTTCGATAACCGAAGTAACTTGGCTTTCCATAATGGTTGCACTAGCGCCTTCATAGCGAGTGGTAATAGAAACAACAGGACTCTCAACGTCTGGCATTTCACGAACCGCTAGTTTTTCAAATGACACAATACCAAAAACACACAATAATAAACTTAATACGATGGCCATTACTGGCCGTTTTACTGATATGTCAGATAGCCACATTATTTATCATCCTTTTTTGGCTGCTTTGGTTTGGGGCTTTTTTCTTGCTGACTATCAACATCCCCTAAGTCATTGATGGCTATTCCATCGCGCATATTAACTAAGCCTTGTACGACGATACGCTCGCCGATCTCTAAACCCGACTCAATCACTGCTTGATCTTGAATACGAGCTCCTAGTATTACTTCTCGACGTTCTACTTTATTATTATCACCAATGACATAAACAAAACGCTTAGTACCTGCATATTCTAAAGACTGAACCGCTATGATAGGTTCATTAATCGCTCGGAATACAACGGTTGCTGACATTAACATCCCTGGTTTTAACTTTTGTTCCTTATTATCAAACAATAAGCGAACTCGTAGGTTTAATGTGTCTGAGTTAATACGAGAGTCAATGGCAGTAATTTTCCCTGTGAATGCTTGATCAGGCCATGCTCTGGTCGTCGCTGAAACATCCATGCCAATCTCAACCTGTGATAAGTAGCGCTCTGGTATCGGTAAATCTAATGTCATTTCTGATAAATTGTCTAACGTTAACAGTGTCTCACCTACCGCAACCGTTTTACCTTCACTGAAATCTAATAAGCCTATCGTGCCATCAAATGGAGCAACAATATTATGGTTATCCACAAAAACTTGCGCCGCTAACAACCTTGCTTTACCAATCGTAACAACCGACATTTGAGCATTTAATTCGGTTTGTGTAATCGCTTGTTTTTTGATTAAGCGTTGATAATCTTTTAGTGTTCTTTGCTCATTAGCTAAGTAAGCCTTTGCTTCAGCTAATAAGGCATTCGCTTTACGATCATCCAATACAATTAATAGCTGTCCTTTTTTCACCTTTTGGTTGGCTTCAACGTTAATCTTTGTCACTTTAGCCGCCACTTCAGAAGCAATACTCACATACTGTTTAGCTTGCAATTTGCCAATTAAAGATAGTGATTGAGAGACTTCATGACTGGCTACAACATCACTATAAACAGGTGTGGTACGAGGCGCTGCAGGGGCTGAAAATGCCACATTATAAAATGAGCTCATGACAAAACTGGCTAAAACTAAAGTAGCATTTAATTTTTTCATTATTTTTCTTCTAAAGTAGGTGAGGTAAGAATAAAGATAACAGTTTTCAACTATTACCTACCATCTTAAATTAAAAAAAGAATACAAATGTGAAGAAATTATGGAGAATTGGTAACAAAATCATTAAAAGCTCACATTTAAATTAATTAAAGGGAGATAACCGCCTAACTATTTTAACTAAAAGTTAAATTACTTCACAACAATCACAATTAAATCATGCATATAATAAAATTATTGGCTCACTCTAGAAATAACTAACGCGAAAGGGAAATCATGATTGTTGTTTTATTTCGCTGGGAAATCGACCCAGCACATGAAAAAATATTTAAAGAGGGCTGGACTGAATTAGTGCAGCGTAATATTGAAAAATACGGAGCTTTAGGTTCACGTTTACACAAAACAAAAGATAACCAATGGGTTTCTTATAGTCAGTGGATAAGTGAAGAGCATTACCAAAAAGCGCAAAATTTAGAGGATAAACACGAAGAGGCCAGGTCTAAAATGCTCACCGCTATTATCAGTACTGCAACACCACTAATACTAGTGCCTATGCTTGACCATTTAATCGGCACTAATATCCCAACAATCAATAAAACGGTTTAATTAAAATAGCTTAAATGACTGTTTATTATTTATAAAAAAGGCATTTACACCTCTTCCATTACTCACTGTTAATGGAAGAAAACCTATCGAGCGAAAGATAAGGTTAAGTTAGCCATTCTCACACATTAATTAATCATTACATCTATCAAATCATAGGCTCCATTGAGTCAGTTGCTTCTGTTATTTATCAGTCTTAGAGTTTGATAAATAACAGAAAAATTATCATAGATTCAGATCACACCTCTATAACATAGCGCTATGACTAAGAGATAGTTTAAGTAACTCAAGGACATTGTTACCTTTTTAAGGTAGAGTCATAAGCAACTTTTTATAGGGATATAGATTAAATGTCAGATGATATGAGTAGTAAACAGTTGCAATTAAATAAAATAACTCAAGACTTAAGGGCGATGCATTTAGCACAATTAACTGCCTTTGCTTTTACATTACCTCCTCTTTATTTTTGTCGAGAATATATTAATGACAGTGAAGCAGAGGCGATTAACCATTGTAAACAACGTTTACTTAATTTGTTGGTAACAGAAAAAGTAACCAGCGAACAACTTTTGATGCTTTTATCAGATAAAGAGTATTACAGTGAAGAAGAGGCCCGACTAAGATTAGGACCTTTAATGTGTGATTAATTTGTCTGTACAAGTTTATTAGCATTGGCAAAATCGGGGAGAGGACTCCCCCATCAAATAAGCAATCTATAAAGGGCTAGCTATAAACGCCCTTTAAATAATTAAAAGACAATTATTCACCAATATACTGCGAGTTTTTAAATTGCCCTTTATATACTTCACCATTTGGGTAAGTCATTGTGCCAAAACCATTTAATTGGCTATTCTGGAACTCACCAACGTACTTAACGCCATCTTTCAAATATAACGTACCATTACCTTCCATCGCGCCATCAATAAAGTCACCAACATACTTATTACCATTAGCAAAAGTAATCTCTCCTTCTCCACTCATTTTATTATCGATGAAGTCTCCAATATATTTAGTGCCATCAGGGAGAATTAATGTACCTTTACCTTCGCGAATATTATTTGTGAATTCACCGATATATTGACTACCATCAACTGCGTTTAGAGTGCCCTGACCATCCATATTATTATCAACGAACTCACCTACATATTGAGTACCATTAACAAAAGTAAACGAGCCTTGGCCATTCATTTTATTTTCACTGAACTGACCTACATATCGGTTACCATTCTCGAAAGTTAAAGTGCCTTCACCATCTCGTTGATTATCTTTAAACTCACCAATATATTCTAATCCACTCGCTAGCCTTAAAGTACCATGACCTTCCATCATACCTTCTTTAAAGCCACCAACATATTTATCCCCATTTACAGCAGTGAACGTCCCTTCGCCTTGCATTTGGTCATTCTTAAATTCACCAACGTACTTATTACCATTTGCAAAGGTCAGCGTCCCCATACCATTTGCTTCACCATCCTTGTATTCACCAACATAATGATTACCATCAGTAAACGTTAGGTTGACCATTTCACTGCTACTGCTGTCATTGGCTTCAATCGCGCTTTTATTCCCCTCAACAGAGGTTGAATTATCCTGAGTGCTTGCACAAGACGTTAACAAACCGATTAAAGTAAAAGCCATAGATAGCTTTGCAAATTTTTTCATTTTAGCTCCGAGCATTTTTAATAATAATGATTATTATTAACTTAACATGTTCCCTTTAAAAAATTAATGCTTTTAACTAAGAAAGCCCATTATTTTGTCAAGAATGCATCAAATCTAACCTCAAAAGTATAAAAACCACTTATTATGGGTAAGCACGAGTAATAAAATGAAACTTAAAATAAAATATAAAAAACAAGAGCGTTTAAGATTTAATAAATGAGGAAAGTAATCACATCCCTTCCCTCAAAATACACTTTTGGAGTGTTATCTATATAACGCCAAAAGAGCGAACTTATTTTCAACTTATGGAGGTAAAGGAGCTGGTTATTATTGATAAAAATGCGTTGTATCTACTATTGTCGCTATTTTAGGAAGAGATTTTATGAGCCTCATACCATTAAATAGAAAAAGGTTGAGGTGCCCGAAAGCACCTCAGATAGATTATTGTTTTTTCTTCTTTTTAATTAATTTTAATTTTTTAGCTAATGGCCCAATCGCACCACCTTGCAATACAACAGAGAAAAGAACAACAAAAAACACCATACTCAACATCTGCTCTGAGCCATCAATACCGGCCGTTGCAGGAATCATGACAAAGACAATCGGAGTCGCTCCTTTTAACCCAATAAAAGAAATAAACGTACGCTTTTGCCAGCTGGCTTTGCTAAAGATTAAATAGCAAATTTGCACTGCCAACGGCCTTGCAACAAAAATTAAGAGTAAAGCGGGAATAACTGAAATAACAAAAAAGTTTAATAAGTCTTTTGGAAATATTTGTAGACCGATAATAATAAACAGTAATGACTGCGCTAACCAAGCCAAACCATTATAGAAATGTTTATTAACGTCAGCACCACGTTTTAATTGGTTGCCAATAATGACACCTGCAATATAAACAGCAATCAACACATTACCTTCTACTAAGGCTGCGCTATTAACGGTGATCACAAAGCACGCAAGAATAAATACAGGGATCAAACCATATTCTTCTAACTTAATATGATTTAAAGAAAAAACACAAAACTTCCCAACAATGAAGCCAATTAACCCGCCAAATAAAACCTGTTGTAATAATAATAAACCGATATCAGAAGCGGTTGTCGAGGCACCAGAACCGCCCACAATAAGATCCGTTAATAAAACAACCAGCAATAATGCAACAGGGTCATTGGTAGAGGATTCAAACTCTAATACTGTATCTGTATTTTCTTTTAATTTTAATTTTTTAGATGTCAAAATTGAAAATACAGCAGCCGCATCAGTAGAAGAAACAACGGCAGCAAAGAGCAAACAGGTTAGGAAATCAAAAACTAATAAATAATTTAAAATAACGGCAAAAATAAAGGTCGTTAACAGTACGCCTAAGCTTGATAAAACCCCTCCCTCTTTCCATGCTAACTTAATACTTGCATTTGAAGTATTAAGGCCACCAACAAATACGATGACATTAAGGGCAAACACACCAACCCATGAGGTTAATTCGAGGTTGTCATATATAAAATTGAATTCGCCATTTCCGAAAACAAGGCCAACAGACATAAAGATAAGTAAGGAAGGGATCCCCATTACTTTGGATGGATGGTGTAACATAATTCCCATTACAACCAAACAAGCTATACCTAACGACATTATTTCAAAAGACATTTTTATTCCGTATATAAGACGATGAAAACTAAAGAGCTCTTTACAAGGAGCCAAGATTTACCTCAGTAGAAGTTAACAGCGACAGTACTAACTTGAAAAGCTGAGAGTGTACTTTGTAAAATTATATCAGTATTTTACCTATCTCCTACCCCCTTTTATAACTAATTCAACTAGATGCTAGCCACTCTATTTACATAATGACACAAGTAACCTCTTCTAGTCGCGCGATCATTTTATCGTATTATTTATAACTTTAATTCAGTTTATAATTATTTTTTAGTGAGGTATTAAATTAATAAATGATTCAATTTAATTATATTGCTATGTAGAACACTTTGAAGTGAGCATATAAATAGACTGATAATTGCACGCTGACGATAATCTAAAATATTCAAATATATGATCAGTAACAAATGAAGTATCAACTGTATTTGCCACTACAAAAATACAACAATGTAGTCACTTACTCTATTGTATCCTATCAGAAGATAGTCATAGAAATAAACCAGCAGCTAGAGGCATGACATCTTATCTAGCTGAGAATACTATCGTAAGAGGTCGAAGGCGTTGCTATCTAAGAATACAAGAATGACAGTAAAAACTAGCTATTTTATGTCAATTTTTTGATGAGTGACGTCAAGGAAAGAGGCTAACCTGTAAGGTTGCAGAGAAAACTTATCTAATTAATCTGAAAATTTGGGGGTTAGAGTAAATGCACAAGAGCAGAATTAACGGAACTAAGGTAAACAAATAGGCAGTGAAATAACTTTAAATGAGGCAATAAAAAAGCCTTAACAAATGTTAAGGCTTTTTTATTAAATATGGTGCCCGAGGACGGACTTGAACCGTCACTCCTCTCGGAAACGGATTTTGAATCCTGATAATTCAATTTCTTGTGGCAGTGTAGAGTAGTTAACTCCTTGTTTCAATTGATTTCGATTGTTTACAGTTTATTCGAGTTTAAGGGGGTTTACGCCAAATTTACGCCAAAAAAATAATGGGATTGAAAATAAATTCGATATCACTTTCGTTTTAAATATGTTGAACAAGTCGATATAAAGTGCAAAGAAAGCTCTTTGAATAAAAATTAAGAGCACTGAGTTTGGAGTTTTTAAGAGACTGTAATAAAAACTGTGTAACTGCTTATTTATAATCCTACTATTTGGAAA
>NZ_JBAKAZ010000053.1:0-22035 GCF_038155185.1 Psychromonas aquatilis | reverse complement strand
ACTTTTCTGTGTATTTATCTTCCCCACATAAATAAGCTCGACAAACACAACGAGAGATACAGTGATAATAAGGTGTATCAGATAACGATACTTGAGATTGACGTGATTGCGTCATAGCAACTACCCCTTAACATGTAAAACTACATTACTAAAAGATAGGAGAGTAATGATGAATCGTCAAAGTTAATGGGTGTCCTCGATCTCTACTTGCACCATGTATACGTTCGTAAGCTGATGTATACTCAGAGCTTTCTACAGAGTCATGCATTTTGGCACGGATGGGATTTAAATCAACATATGCCATGCACGTGACTAACGCATCTTCATCTAATAAAGCTTGAGACTTAAAACGCCCTTCCCAAAATCGCCCAGTGCATTCATCTTCTTTATTCGCTTTACGCGCTATAAATTCATTTAAGCAGCGCATAAACCAAGAAATATCGACTAGTCGCTCTCGCCATCCATTAATAACCACTAACGCAGCGTTAGTTTCTGCTACAGAGCTTATTTGTTCACTCAACCACCGCTCAATCAAAACTGGTTTAGAATATAATTGGCACCACCGCTCACACACCTCTTCATTAGTTAGCTGATTATTAAGTTGTTCATCAACATGTAGCACTAAGTGATAGTGATTAGACATGATTGCATAGGCGCAAATATCGATACTAAAAATAGACGCCAGATAATGCATACGCTCAATGACCCACTGGCGTCGATGTTCAAAGGACTTTTCTGCGTATATATCCTCACCGCACAAATAAGCTCGACGAACACAACGGGAAATACAATGATAGTAAGGTGTATCAGATAACGATACCTGAGATTGGCGTGACTGCGTCATAACAACTACCTCTTAACATGTAAAACTACATAACTAAAAGATAGAAGAGTAATGATGATACGTCAAAGTTTATGGGTGTCCTCGATCTCTAATTATGAATCGTCAAAATTTATGGATGTCCTCGATCTTCTCCGTCACTCGATCTTCTCCGCATTATTCCCATCACTAACCACGTTAGTGTCATCTGTATAAATACTCATAATTGATCTCGATATACTAATTGTTCGTATGAAATTAGTATTTATGGGATGATTTCAATGCAACGTACATTATATTGGGTTACTAAAGACCTACGAATTAGTGATAATTTAGCACTTGAACTAGCGAGCCAAAGTGAGCAGCTAATATGTGTTGCTGTGATCGACCCAGAATGGTTTAAGATTAATCAACAACAAGCTATTCCATTAGGTAAGAAGCGTTTTAATTTTCTGTTGCAAGGTCTACAAGCACTTAATAAAAGCTTACATAAACTTGGCCAACAACTTCACATTATTAACGGTAATACCGTCAATACCTTGAATGCAATATGCGATCAGTTCGATATTACAGATTTAGTTGTAACCAAACGACCAGGGGCCTATGAACGTGACATCATCTCAAACATACAACACAAAAAACCTCAGTTAAATTTACACCAAGTTCAACAGTTCACGCTGTTCACAGAAAAAATGTTGCCCTTTTCCTTAGCGGAACTACCTGCAAGTTACTCAAAATTTAGGAAAGTAGTTGCAGATATCACTGCTAACAGTCCAGCAACAGCAACCTATCATTTACCACCTCAATTTAGTCAACCGATAGCTGAATGCCATGACTATTGGAATGAGGGAGTCACCAAAAAAATAATACTAGAAGACACTGAAAACCAACACCAACAGCGAGGCTATGAATTTACTGGCGGTGAGCAAGCAGGGTTTGAACACCTTCAACAATATTTCTCATCATTGGCGCCAGCAAGGTATAAAGAAGTCAGGAATAAGCTTGATGGTTGGGATAATAGCAGCAAGTTATCTGCATGGATTAATTATGGTTTCATTTCAGTAAAGCAAGTGATGAACTGTATTAATGAGTTTGAGCAATTACATGGTAAGAATGCTTCAACCGAAAGTCTCTACCATGAAATTTTATGGCGCGAATACTTCCAATGGCTACATTATAAAGTTCAAGATAAGTTATATCACTTTAAAGGCTTAGCACCTTCTGCACCACTAACCTCTTTCTATCCAGAGCGTTTCAAAAAATGGTGTACCGCAAGCACTCCTTTTCCGTTGGTGAATGCCTGTATGACTGAATTGTTCGAAACAGGTTACCTCAGTAATCGAGGCAGACAAATTGTCGCAAGTTGTTTAGTCAATGAACTAAGTATTGATTGGCGGTACGGAGCTGCATGGTTTGAGCAACACCTGATAGATTACGATGCCGCGATAAACTGGGGAAATTGGCAATACATTGCTGGCGTTGGCGTTGATCCACGTGGAGGCAGACACTTTAACTTAAAAAAACAAACTCAAATACATGATCCTGATGGTGAATACCAAACAACTTGGGCTGGACATCATAACCATCAAACTGATTCACCTTTAGACTCTGTTTCCGCAGACGATTGGCCTGTGAAATAAATAATGAATAAGGCGCCTACATCGGATCGTAAAGCCATTAATCTAGTTTGGTTGAAACGAGATTTAAGGCTGAACGACCACCAGCCAATAGCTTCTGCTGTTGAATCAGGCCCTACGCTGCTTTATTACGTATTTGAACCTTGTTTAATAAACGATCCACATTATGACCTACGACATTGGCGTTTTGTATGGCAATCGATACAAGATTTAAACCAACAACTCGCTACATTTAACGCGCAGGTTTATATTTTTTACGGTGAAGCTCAAGCGGCATTAGATGAAATTCAAAAGCAGTTCGTCATTAAACAACTATTCAGTCATGAAGAAACAGGATTATTAGTTACTTTTGAACGAGACAAACAGATTAAACAGTGGTGTAAACAACATCAAGTTCCGTGGTATGAAACTCAGACTGGTGCTGTCATTCGCGCTAAACAAGATAGACAAGGCTGGGATAATCAATGGCGCAAAGTATTCAAAGATGAATTAACAGTACCAATGCTGTCTACACATAATTTATTGCCCAGCCACCAGCTAACCGAATTAACAAAGTCGGTATTACCTGGCGAGTGGATGATTAACGATAAATCAATGTTAACGGGTGGTGAGCAATGGGCGCACAAGATACTTAATTCATTTTTTGGGTGGCCGTGGGAAGCACTATCACTTCAACATTTCTAAACCCTTAGCCAGTCGTAAAAGCTGTTCACGTTTATCACCCTACTTGGCCTGGGGAAACATTAGCTTAAAACAATGTTATCAGGCTATTTTACAAAAACGTCCTGAGCTTGGTTGGAAAAAGCCCATTGATGGTTTAGCTTCACGACTTCATTGGCACTGCCACTTTATTCAAAAGTTTGAAAGTGAGCATCAAATGCAATGGCGACATATCAACCATGCCTACCATCATTTTGAGTACCCAGCACTGCATTGTGGGTTAACAGTCGAGACAAGAATTGAGCGATGGAAAAAAGCACAAACCGGCTACCCACTGGTTGATGCTTGCATGCTGTGTTTAATAAAAACCGGTTATATCAATTTTAGAATGCGAGCAATGTTGGTCAGCTTTTTATGCCATCACTTATTAGTCGACTGGCGATTAGGCGTTACACACCTGGCTAAACTGTTTCTTGATTTTGAACCAGGTATTCATTATCCACAATTTCAGATGCAATCTGGTGTAACCGGAACCAATACAATCCGGGTTTATAATCCAGTAAAGCAGTCACAGGAAAAAGATCCTGATGGGGATTTCATTAGGGAATGGTTACCGCAACTCTCTGAGATACCAAATGAAATAATCCATACTCCGTGGGAATTATCGCCAATGGAGCAACAACTTTATCAATTTACCGTGGGTGAAACTTACCCAGAACCCATCGTCGATATTGAGCAAACAGGAAAAATTGCTCGAGACTTACTGTGGGGCTTTCGCAAACGTTATGACGCGCGACATGAAGGTCAACGTATTGTCGCTAAACATGTACGTAAACGCCGCCCTGCTTCAACTAAAAGTAAAAGATAAGATGCATAAGAAACCTTTTCTACCGAGTAAGATTTGTCTTACATGCAACAAGCCATTTAGTTGGCGTAAAAAGTGGCAACTAAACTGGGAACAAGTGCGATATTGCTCAGAACGCTGCCGTCGTAATAAAAAAACTGAACAAACATAGTGTAAGTGTAAGGAAAAACAATGAAAGCAAAACAGCTTAGATTATTATTAGGTGACCAACTCAATCCATTACATAGTTGGTTTCAAAATGTCGATGATGATGTTGTTTATGTCATTGCAGAGTTAAAGCAAGAGGCAGATTATACAAAACATCATATTAAGAAAATAACCGCTTTCTTTGCCGCGATGGAAGCATTTGCAACTTATCTAAAAGAACAAGAGCATCATGTCTGTTACCTGACTTTAGATGACACAAAGGTATATGCTGACTTACCAGACTTACTGACGACGTTAGCTGCAAAATATGGCTGCGAAACAATCTATTACCAACAGCCTGATGAATATCGTTTACGCAATCAACTACAGCAGATGGCAAAACAGATAGACCTACCCATGTTTGAAGAAGATACCGAACATTTTTTATTGCCTTTTGAACAGTTGCGAGAGCATTTTACGCCTAAAAAACACGTACGAATGGAAACCTTTTACCGTTTTATGCGTAAGCGTTTTGACATATTGATGGAAGCAGGCAAACCACAAGGCGGTGCTTGGAATTATGACTCGAACAATCGTAAATCATTTAATGCTTCAGATCTTAAGCAAATACCTCGCCCACTTGTCTTTAATAATCCAGCAAAAAGTTATTTAACACGCATAGAAGATCATAACATCAATACGATCGGCGAATCTTCTGAGCAAATTGACTATCCAATTAATCGTCAGCAATCGCTACAATTATTAAACTACTTTTGTGAACATCAATTACCAAACTTTGGTAACTTTCAAGATGCAATGACAGTCAACTCACCTTATTCATGGAGTTTATACCACTCTCGTTTAAGCTTTTCCTTAAATTGTAAAATGATCACTCCTTTGGAAGTGATACAAACTGCATTACACGCATTCATACATTCTCAAGGAGTGATCACTTTACCGCAAATCGAAGGTTTTGTAAGACAGATAATCGGTTGGCGTGAATATGTAAGAGGAATGTATTGGGTCAACATGCCAGATTACTCAGAGCAAAATTTCTTATCTGCTAATTACGATCTCCCTCAATACTTCTGGGATGGGCAAACAAAAATGCAATGTCTGAAGAGCGCTATTACGCAATCTTTAGAGCATGCTTATGCGCATCATATTCAACGATTAATGATCACAGGTAACTTTTCACTATTAGCTGGGATCTCACCTGCTCAAGTAGATGAATGGTATTTAGGCATTTATATTGATGCTATCGAATGGGTGGAATTACCTAACACTCGCAGCATGGCGCTATTCGCAGATGGTGGCTGGATTGCGACCAAACCTTATGCCGCTAGCGGAAATTACGTTAATAAAATGAGTGATTACTGCAAAAACTGTCGTTATAAAGTAAAAGAAAAGATCAGTGAAGATGCTTGTCCGCTTAATAGTTTGTATTGGAACTTTATCGATCAGCATTATGATAAATTTTCTAAAAACCCAAGAATGTCCTTCCCAGTACGAAATTGGGATAAAATAAATAGCGAACAAAAAATCGCTATAAGAGAAAAAGCAGCAAATATTTTATCTAATTTAGATAAGCTATAAACAAGGTGTATTTAGATTTCAACGACCTTAACCAAAGAACAAAAAATTTAAATTCACTGTTGTTTAATCTGCTTAATTAAATCAATTTCACGCTGAATAGATAGCCTCTACTCTTTATCATGCTCAATGGTATGTAAGTTGTGTGAAGTCGCTTCTTCGATACATGGATGTACGGATTAGAATAAAACTGGATACCCATCGACTTTAAGTTGTAATTGGTTATGACCTTATTGATGGCCTTCCAACTAATGGGTGTCCACGATCTTTTCAGATACCCATCGATTTTTAGTTGTGGTTGGTTATGACCTTATGGATCACCTTCCAACTAATGGGTGTCCACGATCTTACGTTATTGATAGCCTTCCAACTAATGGGGTCCACGATCTTTTTCCACGATCTTTTCAGATATCAACATACTCAAACCTCTTTCTATGTGTTGATGTGTCATTCAAAACTTTTAAAATAATGAAAATGCCAATTTATCCAAATAAAGCAGCTAATACAAAAATCACAACAAAGAGTCCTAAAAACACCTTCAGCATTAGCCCAATATCGCTACTTCCACCTTTTGGGGGTTTATTACAGCAACTCATAACAATCTCTCCTACTAATATTATTAATTTCTTACGCTTCATAATCAGTTTAAAACCTAGGTATAACACACTGGTCAATAGTCTTTTGTAAATATTAATTGACTAGCTTAAGCCTTACCTTTAACAAAAGATCATTACTTAATCTAATTGCCATGATGTAATTAAAGTTATGGCAATTAGATATTATAAATAAGTCTTTAATAGTTTACGTTGATAAAATTCTCCGCCTTTATAGCAAAGGAGGAGAATTATAATAATCTTATAATATTATTTTTTTAACCATTCCAGCCTCAAAGTGCCCTGTAATATTACACGCAAATTCAACATTGTTTTCTCCATGAAAATGCCAAGTAATTTCTTCTGCTTTTCCTGGTTTTACCATGACTGCATTACCTGGCTCATCCTTTACATGTTGCATTTTTTCCATCATTGCATGATGTTTAAGTTGTTCTTTTTCACTACCGATCATAAATTCATGATCAATTTTACCTGTATTCATCACGACAAATTGCACGATATCATTTGGCTCAATTTTAACCTCTTTCTTAAAAGTGATTTTCATATCATCTGATAACATCACATAAACTATTTTATTTGGTTTTGCCCCTGTCGCAGGCATACCAACATCTGACATACCTGACATAGGCATATTACTATGGTCCATTTCCATATCGCCAACCCCAACCCCTTTCATACTTGAGTGATCCATCATTCCTTCTGTCATATTTGTATGAACCATTTGAAAATCAGTTTGATCTGCTACAACTGTCAATGGAGCGCTTAAAAGTATTGATACCATTAATGCTGTAATGGTTTTTCTGAGTATTTTTTCATTATGTGATTCCTTTTTTTGTTTAAGTTATCGTTAGTTACAAATGCTTTAATTCTTGGCTTTTCCAAAGTTTAAAAATGGCAGGGATAATCAGTAAAGTTAATAATAGTGCTGAGGTCATACCACCGATCATAGGAGCAGCAATACGTTGCATTACTTCAGATCCTGTACCAGTTCCATACATAATAGGAATTAAGCCAATTATTACGGTTAATACAGTCATCATCACAGGACGAACACGCAAGCCTGCGCCTTCACGGATAGCATCTAATAAGTCACTTTGTGTGATTGATTGTTTATTTTCCTGTGCATTGAGTTTTTTGGTATGCCATGCTTGATTAAGATACACCAACATGATCACTCCAATCTCAACGGCTACGCCTGAAAGCGCAATAAACCCAACACCTACGCCAATAGAAAAATTGAAACCAAGTTGATACAGTAACCAAACACCCCCTACCATCGCTAGCGGTAAAGTCGCCATAATAATCAACACTTCGCCAATGCGCCTAAAGCTTAGATATAAAAGCAACATAATGATGGCAATGGTAATGGGTACAACAACGCTTAAACGCGCTTTTGCCCGTTCCATATATTCATATTGACCAGACCACGCTAAAGAATACCCAGTAGGTAAAATAAGTTGCTCCGCAACAACTTGTTGTGCATCTTTCACATAAGAGCCTAAATCTCGGCCATCAATATCAACAAAAACCCAACCATTTGGTCGTGCATTTTCTGTTTTTATCATTGGAGGCCCATCTTCATAGCGGATATCAGCAACATCAGCTAAAGCAATGCGAGCACCACTTGGTGTCACTAAAGGCAAGCTTTGTAATTTTACAACTGAGTCTCGATAATTCTGGGGATATCGGACATTAATAGGATAACGCTCTAGCCCTTCAACGGTTTCACCTACATTCATTCCACCAATTGCTGTGGAAATAACACGCTGTACATCATTAATATTTAAACCATACCTTGCTGCACTTAGGCGTTTAATATCAATGTTGACATAACGACCACCTGCAACACGCTCAGCATAAACAGAAGCCGTCCCGGACACATTATTTAAGATAGGCTCTAAATCAGCTCCAATTTTCTCAATCACCTTCAAATCAGGCCCAGCGATTTTAATACCTATCGGCGTTTTTATGCCTGTCGCTAACATATCAATACGCGTTTTAATTGGCATCACCCATGCATTAGTCAAACCAGGGAATTGAATCAGTGCATCGAATTCTTTACGTAAAGACTCAGCTGTTACTCCCTCTCGCCATTGGTCTTTAGGTTTAAATTGAATGGTTGTTTCAATCATTGACAGCGGAGCAGGATCCGTTGCAGTTTCTGCTCGGCCGACTTTACCCCACACTGTTTTAACCTCAGGTACCGTTTTGATTAGCTTATTGGTTTGCTGCAATAACTCTCTTGCTTTTCCAATGGAAATCCCGGGATAGGTGGTTGGCATATACATTAAGTCACCTTCATCTAAAGGTGGAATAAACTCACTGCCTATTTTTGAAATAGGATAATAAGCAGAAGCCATTAATAACAATGCACATAAAATAATCACTTTAGGATATGTAAGGCTGACATTTAATAGCGGGCGATATAAAGCAACCAACATGCGATTAACCGGATTTTTATTCTCCGGTATCACTTTACCTCGAATAAAGTACCCCATTAAAACAGGCACTAATGTAATCGCTAAACCTGCCGATGCTGCCATCGCAAATGTTTTAGTGAAAGCTAATGGCGAAAACATTTTGCCTTCTTGCCCTTCTAACGCAAAAACGGGCACAAAACTGAGCGTAATAATCAGTAATGAAAAAAACAAAGGTGCGCCAACTTCTTCAGCGGCACGGCCAATCACTTGCCAACGGTTTTTATCGGTGAGCGGTGTTTTTTCTATATGTTTATGGACGTTTTCTATCATCACAATAGCCCCATCCACCATTGCACCAATAGCAATGGCAATCCCTCCTAATGACATGATATTGGCATTAACATCTTGCCAATGCATTACTACAAAAGCTGTTAAAATCCCGACAGGTAAACTTAACGCAATGACTATGGATGAACGAATGTGGAACAGGAAAAGTGCGCAAACAATAGCAACAACGATAAATTCCTCTGCAAGCTTATGCCAAAGGTTTTCAACGGCGGTATCAATAAGTGTTGAGCGATCGTATGTTGCTACTATTTCAACACCGGCAGGTAAACTGTTTTGTAAAATGTTTAATTTATCTTTTACATTTGCAATAACTTGGCTCGCATTTTCACCAAAGCGCATCACAACAACACCACCAACGGCTTCACCTTCACCATTTAACTCAGAAATACCACGACGCATTTGTGGGCCTAAATTAATATCAGCAATATCTCCCAGTAGTAAAGGCGTACCATTTTTATTCACTTTTAACGGTAATGATTGAATATCCTCAATATTAGTTAAATAACCTGATGTGCGCACCATATGTTCAGCTTCAGCAACTTCAATAACCGATGCACCCATTTCTTGGTTACCATTTTTAATTGCCCTATTAATTTGCTGTAATGTTAGGTCATAAGCCCTTAACTTAGCAGGGTCGATTTGCACTTGATATTGCTTAACCATGCCACCAACCGTCGCTATTTCGGACACGCCATCTACGGTCTGTAATTCATATTTTAAGAACCAATCCTGAATACTACGTAACTCTGATAAGTCATGTTTACCGGTTTTATCTTGCAGTACATAACTGTATATCCAACCCACCCCCGTTGCATCAGGCCCCAAAGTTGGTTTTGCCTCGTTTGGTAAGTTTGGTGTGACTTGGCTTAAATACTCTAGTACGCGAGAGCGTGCCCAATACATATCTGTGCTGTCATTGAAAATGATATACACATAAGAGTCTCCAAAAAATGAATATCCTCTTACGGTTTCGGCACCAGGCACTGCTAACATCGCCGTCGTTAATGGATAAGTAACTTGGTCTTCAACTACTTGAGGTGCTTGACCAGGGTAACTCGTTTTAATGATGACTTGCACATCAGATAAATCAGGTAAAGCGTCAACAGGCGTGTTTTTTACACTATAAATACCCGCTGCAACCAAAAAAACAGTCGCAACTAATACTAGGAATCGATTATTGATCGACCAACGAATAATGGCACCTATCATTGCTCACCCCCAAATAACTCAAGTTTTTTAAGTGAGTAATCTCCAGCTTTTTGTGTCACTAAAAATTTAACTTTTTGGCCTTCTTTAAATGCGCTTAAATCAATGTCATTTGTGATAGAAAAATTCACTTCCCCTTTCTCCCATTGCCATTCAGAAATCGGCTCGTGAGAGATACTGATCATATTAAAATCAGCCATTAACATAGAAATTTCACCCGTAGACCAAACTTCATTAATTAACTTATCTTTAATGATTTTTAAATCGAGGATTTTATACCCTCCCGACTCTGCTTTTTCGACCTCAAAATCAATACTTTGCCCTATTTTAATATGATCAAGATTGAGGGAATCAACGGCAGTAAAATCCATCACCATTCCCGGCCAATTCCATTCATCAATAGGCTGGTGGCTGATCGTCAGCATGTTATGGTCATGAATAACCCCCGTCACCTCACCTTTAGTCCAAACGCTTTGTTTAGGTTTATCGAGCCCATTTACTCTAGAAAGATCTGCTGATTGGCTCGATTCAGAATCTAATAAGAAATGAGCAGAGGTAACGACGATATTTTGTTCATTTAACCCAGCGAAGACTTCAATGCGCCCGTTCGCCTCACGACCAATAGTAATACGAGCAGAACGATATTTACCTTCCCCTTCAGACAAAACCACACGTGTCATCCCATTTGCCCTAATAACAGCAGAGTGAGGAATAGTTAATACTTCTTCACCGCTTTTAGGTTGCAAAGTAATGTTCACAAACATATTTGGTTTTAATTTGTAATCTGGATTTTCAAACTTAAGACGGAGGCGTAAAG
Organism: Psychromonas aquatilis; assembly: GCF_038155185.1. Lineage (NCBI taxonomy): Bacteria > Pseudomonadati > Pseudomonadota > Gammaproteobacteria > Alteromonadales > Psychromonadaceae > Psychromonas > Psychromonas aquatilis. The sequence continues at coordinate 10,929 of NZ_JBAKAZ010000053.1, read as the reverse complement.
TACGGGTGTCAGGATCTAAAATAGGGTAAACATAATCAACATTGCCTTCCCATCTTTTACCTGGAATTGCATCCAATGACATAGACGCGTCGATACCTTCTTTGATCCACTCTGATTGACGCTCAAAGACTTCAGCTTCAACCCAAACATCATCGATTGGTCCTCCACTTATAATGGCTTGCATTGGTGAGATATAACCACCTTCACGGATACTTAATGATGCAATAACACCATCTGAAGTGGCTTTAACGGCAATATTTTGTATTGCTTTTCTTTCTTTAATGATGTGTTTTATTTGTTCACTATCAACACCTAATGAGGCTAGCCTTTCTTTTGCTCCCCTTACTAAACCTGTGCGCCCACTTTGATATGCATTTATAAGATCTTGTTGTGCTTTCACGAGATCTGGAGAATAAAAAGTAAATAGAACATCACCTTTTTTTACTCGCTCTCCAACCGCGTTGATATATAATTTATCTACCCAACCTGACACTCTTACATTGGTTTGCCATAGTTGGCTTTGATCAAATGCAATATACCCAACTCTCTCGATGCGTGGAGATAAACTCGCTCTGCTCACTTTTTCAACTTTTACACCTAAGTTATTTTCGACCGAAGGATTAATAGTGACAGTACCAACTTCCTCGCTTTGGCTGCTAGCTTGCTTACTATACACAGGAACAAGTTCCATCCCCATTGGTGATAACCCTGGTTTATCGCGCTTATAATTAGCATCCATCGGAGCAACCCAATACAATGGTGTACCAGAGTTATTTTCATTACTTGAGTTAATTTGAGCTTTCATATTATGGCCCATCATCAATTGACTACTCGTAAAACCCAAAACAACTGCTCCAATTAAAGCCAATACGATAATATTAAATTTTTTCATTATTTTTCCTAAAACAGATCTTGGCTGTTGCGAGAGCCATTAGATAGAGATGAAATAGATGGTTTAACAACAGAATATTCAAAACCATCTAATAAAAAGGCTAAGTTGCTCTTGGTTTTATTCAAGTCAGTTACCAATCGCCACTTTTCCATTTCCATCGTTAACTCATCAGAAGATGCATTAAGCACCTCATCAAATTGTGCAGTATTGTTTTGATAACCTAGCTCAACGGCTTTTGTTTTTGCTTTTACTTGTGGAAGTAATGAGTTGTTATAACGCTGTAATCGCTGCTCTAAGTTATTCTTATCAACAAGCAGAGCGTTAACTTGTGCATTCATTCGAGAAAGAATGACCGCTTTATTCGACTTTGCTTCAACAACTTGGTATTGCGCAGCCGAATACGATTTGTCTTGACGTTTATCGGTAAATAATGGGATGTCCATGGTTAAATAAGCACTCATTAAATCGGAAGCTGGTTGCCCATTCATTCCATCTGATTGGCGGTGACCATACATGACTTCAACTGCAAATTGAGGGGTATAAGCTTCTTCAGCAATAGAGACTTGGGTAGTGTTTGCTTCAATTTGTAACTGTGCTATTTCACTTAATGGATGCGTACTCAACAAACTGTAAAACCGGTCCCCCTGGGTACTCGCTAAAAACTGATCAAGCTTGCTCCATGTTAATCTTGGTGTTGCACCTAAATCAGCCTGTTCAGATAACCATTGCGAACCCAGCCATTCAGATAGTTGTGAAGAGGTACGTTGTTGCATTTGTTTATTAGCTTGCAGTTTTTCATCCAGTTTACTCATTTGAATTTCAGCATTAAGTAAATCATGAACTTCACTCTGGCCAAGTGAATAGCTGGTTTTAATATAGCGCAGCATTTCCCTCATTAACTTTTTGTTTTCTATTAATATCTGATGTGCTTTTTGCTGAAAGCCTAACTCTAACCACAACTTGGTCATATTGTTTATAACATCAAGCTCACGTACTTTAATTTGAAATGCGACGCTATCTGCTTGTTGATCAAACTTTTTTTTCTTTAGGCTAAGTGTTGAACCTCGTTCAAATTCTTGCATTAATCCAATTGAAATATTGGTCATGGGATCTTGATCAAATGCAAAACTGTCAGCAGGTAATCCCCCTACTCCAAATTTTAGCTTAGGATCTTTTAAGCTACTGCTTGCGAGGCCCATTTCTCGTATGGATTGTGATTGCGCGAAAATTTGTTGTCTGTTTGCATCATTATTAAGCGCAATGCTAATTAAATCGTTTAGTGTGTCTTGTTGTTTCGAATAGAAACCAGCTGTGTTAGCAAAGGTCAGCGATGAACATATAAGGCCCATGCCACCTACTGTTAACGACAGTAAATAGTGTGTTAATTTCATTATAAAATTCCAATACATAGGATTTAGAAAAATCTAAATCGAATAAATTTCTGCACAAAAAGTGCATAAATAATTTAAGTTTGTATTAGGTTATGAAATAGGAGGTCGGTAAAGTGAGCTTGAAGGAGAGTTCAATATTGGATTTATCATTGCAGAAAACAACAGAGCGTTGCTTTTAACATTGAATAAATTGTTATCTGTTAATGTAATACTTACAAATGTAGTCATGCACTGCGCTGCAGCACAAGTATCGGAGCAACAATCCTGTAGACTGTTAGATGAATTATTACAATCTTTTACTTTACCCATGTTATCTTGCTTAATCATCTGGCTGTGCAACTTATAATCCATACTTTGCATGTTACATTGTGCAGCCTGGTGGGTAGTTGATGTAATAGACAGAGCAGATGTAGGAGACATATCCATAGCCATCATAGGTAAACCGAACGTAATAGACGACGTCAACATACAAACGATGCTGAATAACGTGATCCAAATTTTACGTGCGGAAGAGAGTTTCATAAATGGCCTATAAAAATATCACTATCAATATAATATTTCTTAATATGGATTGTCAAAGCTTTATCGATACATAATATTTATTTCCAATCATTGACCTATCCCATGCACTTCAGCTTATACCGCCCCCACCATTAGATACTCATCCGCCTTACCAATAAATGTAGCACTTGGATGTTCCACAAGTAGATCGTCTAGGCATAAAAGAAGCTAAAAATAGTCGCTAGCAGGGCTTTCAAACCCCGTAATACTTTAATAGCAATTCACATAGATAACCGTATAAAAAACCAAACAGCGAGTTATTCATTAAATCATGAGATCGATAACCTCTAATATTTTTAAATGAAAAGTTACCGAATTTAAAAGATTACTAAACATTTGATAATAATGATTAAAGAGTTCTAATATTATACCAACCCACTTTAGATCACGTTTTGTCTTAGAAATAATTATAAAATACAAGAAACAAAATGTGACCCTTTGGTATTTCTCATGTATTTGAACACCAAATAGAGTCAATTCAAAGTGGTGTTACATCAAATACTTTATGCACTCGATATACGGGTGTTGGTAATAGCACAATGTAAAAAGAAATTACAAAAGTCGCTTCATCTACCCTATCAACTACTAGTATGACAACGGTATTACTGTCGGGCAGTGTCAATGGTGAAGCAACCACATCACTTTAAATGAATTTACCTTTCCTTTACTCATAAAAATAAAGCTAGGCACCCATCGACTTTAAGTTGTAATTGATTGATTTTATAGTCTTCAATTAATGGGTGTCCACGATCTTCTTTTAATCAAGAACCAGTAAATTATGACCTTAAGTGAATATTATTCATCAAAATATTATTCATCAAAAATATTTTGGAACTTTATATTAAGGATGAAGTCTACACCTGCTTGTGGCATTGCCAGCTTGGTGAGTTTATTGGAAATAAATGATTTATATCGTCACAAAAATCAACAAAATAATTACAAAAAGGAATATGTATATGAAAGTACCTCTACTTGCCCTTTCTACCATAATAGTTTTATCTGGGTGCGGCAGTGATGGAAATAACAATGAAGATTTATCAGATAACATTTCAGGTGGGAGTAGCAATGAAGATTTATCAGATAACATTTCATCTAATAACAACTCGCTAGCATGCTATAATCCAACGTTGCATGAAGTTGGTTCATTTGTTGATTTATCTTATCAAGTTAGTGGTGATGCTTCATTTGGTTATGATGTCAATGAAATGGTCGGTGGCCCTGTTAGCTACAATGGTTACAATGATGTACTCACTATTTCAGAAGGCTCTTCTACTGTATATTTAAAACATGACGAAGATGAACAATCGGTTGCTACCTTAGGAGAGGTTGATTATGACTTCAAAACAACCTATGAACCTAACGGTATAACACTAAATTATAATTTAAATGAAGGAGAAAAAATAGACTATTCTCCAGTTACAGTCACCGAAACATCTGAAGATGGTGTCATGACTTATACCTTAGATTCATCTTTTAAATATTTAGGAAGAGAACAAATAACGATTCCTAGTGGTACATTTGATGTCTGTGTATTTGAACACCAAATAGAGTCAATTCAAAGTGGTGCTACATCAAATACTTTATTCACTCGATATACGGGTGTTGGTAATGGCATAATGTTAAAAGAAATTACAAAAGTCACTTCATCTACTCTATCAACTACTAGTATGACAACGGTATTACTGTCAGGCAGTATTAATGGTGAAGCACTCACCTCACTTTAAATGAATTTATCTTCCCTTTACTCATAAAAATAAAGCTGGGCACCCATCGACTTTAAGTTGTAATTGATTGATTTTATAATCTTCAATTAATGGGTGTCCACGATCTTTACACGATCTTTATCTTTTATGTAGAGGCATTTTATGAAATCACTATTTTTAATGGCTGTTACTGAAAATATGTGGATGAAAATTATGTAGAAAAAACATTAAAACCTATATTTATGGGGTTACACCTCATATACATTTCAATCAAAAAAAGCAATCGCTAGCACTAACCTAACGATTGCTTTATTAAATAGTAGTTTATATTTACAGTAACTTAACCCATAAATCTAAACCTATCATTTTATTTATCTGTACTATAAAACTTCTCAATTTCACTTAATTCTTTTGTTTGAGTTAAAGCTAACATCAACATAATACGAGATTTTTGAGGGTTTAATGTACCAGAGCCAATTGCATAGTCTTTGTGTGTAACAAAACCACCTCCAGTTCTTGTAGATAACACGACAGGAAAACCTTCTTTATTTAATTCTGTGACTTTATCTTTTACCGCTGTAGGAATTGATCCGTTTCCGCTACCAGCAATAACTAAGCCTTTAGCACCTGCGTCAATCAGAGCATTTATTTGATCAACTTTCATATCTTGATAGCCATATACAATATCAACACGCGGTAACTTATCTACCTTAGATACATCAAAGTTTGGTTTACCTGTCGCCTTGGCAGGCTCAAAATAGAAATGAGCAACCCCGTCTGCAAATGCACCTAAAAACCCTTGATCCCTTGCTTTAAATGTATCCAAAGAGATCGCATTGGTTTTAGTTGTGTAATATGCAGAGCCAATATAATCATTTAATAAAATCATCGCCCCTCTACCAACAGAGTCTTCACTAGCAGCAAGTTTAACCGCATTCAATAAATTCATTGGGCCATCTGCACTAATTGCAGTCGCAGGTCTCATAGCACCTACCACTACGATTGGTTTATTAGTTTGGTTAACCAAATCCATAAAGAAGGCCGTTTCCTCTGTAGTATCTGTACCATGAGTAATAATGATGCCCGATACATCTTTCTTAAGTAATTCATTGGCTTTTTTAGCCATTTGCAGCAATATTTCTGATGTTATATTGGCACTTGATGTATTAACTATCTGAACACCGTCAACGTTGGCAACATCAACAATAGAAGGCACTGCTTCAATTAATGTAGAAACAGCAATCTCGCCAGATTTATATCCAGTTACATCTGTTTTAGTTTTAGCTTCGCCTGCTATTGTTCCACCAGTACCAAAAATAGTAACCTTAGGTAAAGTATTTGCGAGAGTAGAAAAAGATAAAACCGATGATATTGCAGCTGCAATAATTAATTTGCGCATAATGTTATCCCTATATATTAAAAGCCACACAGAATGTGTTAAGTATCTTATACTTAGCATTAAACATGCCACGTTAAGAACGCCAGTAAAATAAGGGTGTAAGTGTTAAACGAGAAAAGTTTAAAGCTTATTTAGTGCGCTTTGGAGAGTAATTGCACCAAAAAGTACCCACTCTACGCTTTATAAATTTTTAATGAGAACAAACTTGTACAGAGAAAAGCTGGTGCGTTAAAACTAATAAATCAGGCCCCATAAACTTTAAGTTGTAGTTGATTTATGGCCTTCCAACTAATGGGTGTCCACGATCTTTTCCTTATCAACTACCTTGTAACGAGCTATTAAGAACAACTTTAAACGTGCGTCCAAAGTCTGAAATTACAGCTTCAATTGACGATACATCATCATCAATTAGCCCACCTTCAACTTTTACTAAATCGGTTCCAATTAACAACTCAAGCAAAGGGTAAGAGTAATCATCATTTATAAAATCAGCTAAGTCGTCGGCAAATAGTTTAGCGATTACATCACACCCTCGACGAAACTCTTGTTGTGATATTTTTTCCAGTATGTAAGCTGCAAACCACCTAGAAAGAATTGAGCATTTTTCAAGATCATTCATGTTATCAATAGTAAGCATTACCGATTGACCAACCCGAACAGATTCTTCTGAGTTTTTAGCAAAAAAACTTATAAAATCAGTTCTATCTGTAACTCCTGTTTCTTCTAATGATTCAATAAATTTTGAAACCTTAGCATTAAACATGGAGTTTTTTAGTTCTTTACTAGCTGACATTAATTTAAAAGCAGAGCCAACTACTGGTATATCTTTAACCCATCCAGATTCGACTAGCTGATCTAGTGCAACCTCGCTGTTATCAAGAACAACTTCTATTAAATTTTTATTTTTCACAGATACCTCGATAAAATAGATGGTAGTTAACGCTGTTTTAAGTGGAAAATTAGCGATGGCCAGCGCTAAGTTTTCCGGCTTGAAAACTCTTGTTAAATGGCTTTTACACCATAGTCAGAAAGTTGAATGTTGAAATATGGCTGTAATATATGTTCTTCAAACATCGCTAATTCAGAGCCTTTTACTGATGTAAAAGTTGAGTTTTCGTTAGGAGCCCACCATTTTTTAGCACCAATATACCGACTATTAGGTTTTGCGGTTCTAATCACTCTAAAAGGCCGATCAACCCAACCTTTACCCATTGAAGAAAAAATATTTGCAGACCCTGTTAGTTGCCCCAGAAGATATATACCAGTGTTGCCATGAGTTAGGTAAAAATAGTCACCAACATTAGCACCAATAAATTTATCACCTTGCGTTTCCGATGATCCTCCTTTGGCTTTTGTTTTTGAATGTACATAAACTAGTTTGTTCTCAATTGAACTAGATAACTCCTCAAAACTAAAATAGTCAGGGCTTTGTGATAACTTCCAAAATTTTGGTTTCATAGATAACTCCTTATGTCATTTAACGCCCGCTTAAACGGAGTAAAATTGTTGGTTATAATGTGTAACGAAGCGAAACCTAACCAACTGTTTTAGTTTCGTTTTAAAGCGCTTGTTAAATTACGTAAAGCGATTTGTTCAATAAGTTTTGGTCGCTGATTTGCATACCTAATAATAAATTTTAGATGGTCTTCATATAGGTCTAATTTCTCTTTATAGAAATCACCAACAATAATTGACTTACCCGAAGGTAACATTAGGGCCCCCATTGTCATTATTGAGGCGTGGCTATAACCATTATAAAAATTCTTTGCTTCTTTAAGCCACTCACGCCCCTCTATTAAACCTAAAATGTCAGCATTTGATATTACATTATCAATTGCTTTATAAGCCTTTTCGTTATTTTTCCCTTGCTCATAAGCCTTGTAAAAATTAATCTGTTTTGCTTTTTTTCCTCTATCAATTATTACATTATTCTTTATGCTAAGAAGTATTGCTAAACAAAGTGACTCATAGGAAATTCTCATGGTATTTCCCGATGCGTTAATATGCCCTTCAATCAAAAGCCTTGTTGCTGTAGCAAAAGACTCGATCGCCATAAACGTGAATTGCAGCACCCATTTAGACTTTTGTTTTTCAGGCTCATGAAAATAGTGTTCAGAGCATAATTACTTTGATCAAGTAATTTAGCAATCACAGTTATTTCTGAATCAAATGTAGAGCAGAATTCTCCTACTGATCGATCAGTGACTAAAATCTTACGGATACTTAAAATTCCATTAGCAATTTAACGCCGCGTTAAGCGGACTAAAAAAGTGGGTTATAATGTGTCGCGTAGCGAAACCTAACCAACTCTTTTGGTGCTTGTGAGTGTCTCTAATTTTGATATAGATTCTTTGAAACGTTTATCTATATCTTTGTAATCATCGCCACCCAATTCGAAGTATTTTTCATCTGCAACTTTCATAACATTAAGAGTTGCTTCTGCTAAGGCTTTAACTGACGTTTCCGTTTCTTTGATCTCTTGCAACACAAGCTCACCTTTAGCAATGGAAAAAGATTTCAGCTGGTTCATGTTTGGTAGTAGTATGCTCAAAATTGTAGATAATGTTATTAGCACCATGAAAGATGCCTCAGAGAGATTAGAATAGGATTTTAACCAAAGAGATAAATACCCAAAAACCAAAAAAAACACAATAACAATGATAGGTTTCTTTATAGCAGTAAGATTGGCTTTATAATTTTTGGTACAAGTCATTTTGATAATACCTTTTGTATAATAAAACGTGAAGTAACAATAAAAGCATATTAAACAGAATAATTCCATATTTATGGTGGATATACGGAATATTTTATATTTGTAAAAATATACGCTTTTGAAGCACAAAAACAATATGTTACATAAAAAATAAAAAATTAGTCATGTGGATAGATAGAATTATTCCGTATTAACAACAGAAATACGGAATCAATTAAAAAATGCAATGTTAAAAGTAAAAATGAAGTAATGATCGTGTGAAGTTGGAATGATAAACAAATACAGCGACTACGACTCCTACGTTGACCTTTCCTAATTCATTAAGGTATTTTAGTAAAGCCAAACAAGATGGCAGCATAGTTATATGGGCGGGCTAAGCTCTGCGAGCCCTTTGCACGTCCGAAACGGTACGTTTAAAATGAATGGATTAGAAAATAAAAATAAAGCTGGACACCCATCGACTTTAAGTTGTAATTGATTTTATGACCTTCCAATTAATGGGTGTCCACGACCTTTCACCAATTGATTTTATGACCTTCCAATTAATGGGTGTCCACGACCTTTCACCACTACATTTTGACAATTTTTAAAGCGTCTTCATAACCTGAATTTGCTTCTATGTACTGCTTAATAAGGCTTCTATTTCCAGGGGTAATATTTGACCAGCCAACACTCCATGCATTATAAGCATGCCATGAATAGCCTATTCGCAATTCACAACTCATTGTTTCCATTGAACGTTTTACTGAAATTAAGTAAATATCTTCCATAGAAGAACCTTTTACATCTAATATACTTGCTAAATATATTAGCCAATTTGCTAAATGGACATACTGATCCCAAGCGTTATTTTCATGCGTTAATTCTGTTTTAAACTCAATTATTTTACCTAATGCCTCCACAACTCTCTCATTCTTAACACTAAAACCAGCAGCTCCAATTGAAGATATAACCTCATAGAAAGAGTTTTGTACTGCTAAAAATTCTTTCTTATATAAATGATTTTCTAAAATAACTTTTTTTATGTTATTTACAGACGTTTCAATGCATTTCTCAGCTTCTGGTAATTTTGCATTTAACAATTTAAAGAAATCAATAACATCAAGATTATCTAGAACTCTTATCCCATAGCAATGCGAATAATAATCTTTAACTTGCTGTACCACTGGTAAACGAGAGACTAAAAAAATATTTGAGCTAACGACATGGTTTCTAGAAAACCCCTTATAATCACTGATTATTGCCTTTAAGTTCGTATCTCCAAGGGAGTAACCAAGTATAACGACTGTATTTTCATGTAAAACAGTACTTAGCTTTCTAGAAAAATACGACTCTCCATTTAAAAATTTGAAGTAGTCATCTGATGTAATGACCATATTACTCGGTGAATCAATAGAGCCATGGACGTGATAGACTTTAGTTCTTGACAAAGATCGAGGAATTGGCAAGCCGGGGGCTATTGAATGACAGTCAGATTCACTTGTAAGTACCTCTAATAACTTATCATAATTCGTTGTGATAGCTCGAAAAGCTCGTTTTGACGTAAACTCTTTTATAGCTCCAATATCCCCAGATACCCTTACTTTTCCAATTAGACGAGCCACTTCAGTATGAATATCCATTCCAACACTAGAAAGCTCGATTGCAATAACTTGAGCACTTTCTTCTAAAGTTAGAGGGTTCTCCCCCTTTTCAGGAAAGAGTGCCTCTTTTAATTCTTTACTGTTAGGTAAAAAATCAACAAGTTCTTGTAACAAACCTTGCCAGCTAGGAGCATCACCATTAGATACTGCTTTTGAAAAACCAGTTCCCGTAAAAAAACAAATTCTATTTGATGCTGCTGCGTAAGCTATTTCAAACATTTCACTCAAATGTGACCTCCTTATAAATTGTTATAACGAGGCTGTAGAATTTCTCAAATTCAGCCCGATTATTTAAAATAAAATAAACATTAATTCATATTTAGTTGAGATTCCAATAGATAATTCGGATTTTCAATAAATGATTGATTAATTTGAGTTGTAAAGAGGTATATGAGGTTAATCAGGCTGGATTATTGTGATTTAAGGGCTTAGCCCCTGGCTTAATGTAAATTATTCCTTAACTTCTCTATATTATGAACGAGACGTCAGAATGTTAACAATATAAAAAATAACGTTACACATTGCGGCTAGGTCAATCCCCCCCCCCGTTGAGTTTTTCTGAATCAATGGCTGCCTTTAGCAAGCTAAGGCATGGATGCCGTTGCTAGCTCAGTTCGCCACATGGAT
>NZ_JBAKAZ010000052.1:0-22318 GCF_038155185.1 Psychromonas aquatilis | reverse complement strand
GCTTGGCTTTTTTGTATCTGCGTTTAAGTAAGAAACTACGTCTATACCTACAAGACGAAAGACATGAAAACTATCGTTGAAGCGTCTAACTAAAACCTGTTTCAATAAGTTTCAATAAGTTTTAATATAAGCCAAGCTCTCGCTTGGCTTTTTTGTATCTGCGTTTAGGTAAGAAACTACGTACGTTATGAAAACACGAAAGACATGAATACTATCGTTGAAGCGTCTAACTAATCAAAACAATTAGTTAAGCAACGAATATTATTAAGCCAAGCTCTCGCTTGGCTTTTTTGTATCTGCGTTTAGATAACAAACTACGTCTATACCTACAAGACGAAAAACATGAAAACTATCGTTGAAGCACCTAATACCAATCTGTAACATTAACTGGTCAGTTTCATCCAATCCCTAAAGCACATACTTTTTCACCCTTCGAGGCCTTCACTTAGATAGATACTCACCCATTGATTAACGCTAGGTCTACTCACTTTCAGGAACCTTGCTTTGACTTTGGGACGGTGGGCGAATTAAGCGCTAGCTTAGTTTCATGAATGAAGGAGCTCTGCGACTCCTTTTTTTAGCCTCCCTTGTAGATGCAGCTAATAAAAAAACACTTCGCTCTTTACCTTGTTGCATTTTACTTAGATGAAGTTTGTTTTGGTTTTTTACTTTAATGCAAGCAGGGAGACTAAAGTCACGGCCCCGAAGCGAACGTCAATACTACTCCGCTTAAATAGTTACTCACCTATTCATTAACGCTAGGTCTACTCACTTTTAGAAACTGAGCAATTTGGGTTCGTGGATGGTCATCTTGAAAATATGCTAAAGCCAGTAAACGCGTTTTCATTTGTAATGAAGCTTGCTTACGGGCAAATACTTTAAAATCTGTCTTTTTTATATGCTCTACCTTGAGTTGCTTTTATTAAGCGACACCAGCTAAGCTAAATTTATAGCCAACACCAAATACCGTTTGAATAATATCAGGGAAAACCTTATTTAAAGAATTAGGTTGACCAGCAACTAACTTGTTTCGTAGACGATTAATATGGGTGCTGACTGTTTGCTCATATCCACTATGCTGATATCCCCAGACTTTATCTAATAACTCAGCACGGGAAAAAACATGATCAGGCTTTTGTGCCATAAAGCTTAATAAATTAAATTCAGTTGAGGTTAATACTAAGTTTTGATCACGTAATATCACTTCATGTGTTACTTTATTAATAAGTAGTTGCCCATGGCAAATAGCATCATTTTCAGAGACCACTGTTTCGGATTTAATTTCTTTTAATAAATGTACTCTACGCAATAATGCTTTTACCCTAGCTTGCAACTCTCTGACATTAAACGGGTCAGCAATATAATCATCAGCGCCTAGCTCAAGACACAATAACTGCTGTAATTCAGGTACTTTGAAAGTAACCATTAAGATAGCTTGTTCTTTATTCACTGCTTTTATCTTTTGGCAAATATCTAGGCCAACACAGCTCGGCATATTAAAGCCTAAAATCAACAATGAAAAAGGTTGCGATATAGCCATTTCCAAACCATCTTGATAACTACTACAGTGTGTCACTTTCACACCAATATCTTGCATATGCTCAATTAAGAACTCAGCAATCGTCAAGTCATGCTCTATAATTAATATGTTATCTGACATTACCCTTCTCACTCAAAATACGTTATTTCGTAACAACCTTGTTATTAAGACCTGTGAAAAAGAAATTATTATTCATTATTGTGAAAATATTTTATTTGCGCTTTGTTTTTATATAAAAACAGCGCTGATGTTAATCGCTAAAAGACCTTTATAGCTTTAAAGCAAGGTGATTGATGAATGGTTTTTACATATCAAATAGCTGCACGTATAATCTCGCTTCCAAAACCAATGGGAGCTAACCAGCCGATGAACGAACAATACGAAAACCGCTTTGGTGGAATTAAACGCTTATATGGCACCACAGCCTTACAAACATTTCAAAACAGCCATGTTTGTGTCGTAGGCATTGGTGGTGTGGGCTCATGGGTAGTTGAATCTTTAGCGCGTTCAGGTATCGGTCAAATAACCCTAATTGATATGGATGATTTATGTGTCACCAACACTAATCGTCAAGTACATGCGTTAGCTGAAACTGTAGGGCAGCAAAAGATTGAAGTCATGGCAGAGCGCTGTAAACAGATCAACCCTGATATTGTGGTTAACTGTATTGATGACTTTATCGATAAACAAAACTGTTTTGATTATCTATCGAGCGATATGGATTATATCTTCGATGCTATCGATAGTATTCATGCTAAGGTTGCTTTAGTTGCGCATTGTAAACGCAATAAATACCCATTGCTGACCTGTGGTGGTGCCGGTGGACAACTCGATCCAACACAAATCCAAATCGCTGACTTAGCACGTACCATACAAGATCCCTTAGCAGCAAAAGTGCGCTCAGAGCTGCGTCGTCACTTTAACTTTACCACCAACCCAAAACGTAAGTTTCGCGTGAACTGTGTATTCTCAACGGAACAACTTAGTTACCCAGATATGAACGGTGAAGTGTGTAAAGAGAAAGCTGAATCAGATGGTAATATGAAAATGGACTGTGCAAGTGGCTTTGGGGCATCAACAATGGTTACTGCTAGCTTTGCTTTTGTCGGCACTGCTTTTATTTTGAAGAAAATAGCAGAGAAAGCCAAAAATAATCAGTAATCTAATAAGCCTCAATCAAGCTGTATATAAGCTATAAAAAAAGCGATGTTAAATTAACATCGCTTTTCTATTTTAAACACTCAAAGTGCTTTTGGGTTACTCAAAAACCTTAACTTTTAGACAGATCTAATAACTCCCTTAATGCAACTTGGCACATACTAAACTCAGGAATACTCACACCTGATAACGCCTCAACCATTTTATGCCAACGGTTTGCTAAGCTTTGGTGTTGAGATTCCCAGTCACTATATGCTTGTTCAACATCTTGCTCTTTGATAGTTGAAACCACGGCTCTAGTAATACGTTTTTGCTGCCACTCTAAATCATCACGCATTGCCTCACGTGCAAGTGACTGCCAATGGCTATCAACTGGTAGCAGATTTAGCTGTCTTGCAATATCCGATAGCTTCAACTGCTCTTCAGAGTAGAAATAAACACGTGCAGCCAATTGCGGATCAATTTTAAGGCCCATTGCCACATCAATAATATTCAATAGAGAATATGATTGCTCTGTGTTTGTTAATTTCACCGCAAGTGGTTTCGGTACACCCGCTTCTTCTGCTTGTTGCAATTCAAGCTGACGCTCTTGCAGACTTGCTTCGCTTAATAGTTTAGGTAAGTTTAATTTCACCGCGTCTAAAGATGCTTGATAGTTTGCAATCAGTTCTGCACAATCCAATTGCTCTCTATGTCGTCTCACAATCCAACGTGTAGCATGGCGTACCATACGTTTTAAATTGCACATTAGCGTTGTTTGTACATCACTTGATATTTGATTATCTAACGCTTCAATTTCAGCTAATAAAGTCGGTAGATTGAAAATATCGCGTGCAGCAACCCAAGCTTTAGCCAATTCTAAGAAAGAACACCCGGTGCTAGACATAATGCGATAAGCAAAGGTCGCCCCCATTACATTAAACAGGTCATTACTCACTTGTGTTGCCACAATTTCAGATAATAACGGATGTTCATGTATTTCATTTTGGTAAGATTTAACCAATGCTTCAGGGAACACTTTTTCAGCTTCTTTAGCCAAATAACCATCTTCAGCAATATTTGCTTTTGCTAGCATCTCTTTCATTTCGTTTTTAGCGTATGACAGCATCACTGAAATAACCGGTCTGGTTACTCCATTACCCGCGTTTTTAAGCTCGGTGATCTCTTCATCACTTGGGATATATTCTAACGCTCTATTTAACTTACCCTTCTCTTCCTGGCTATTAATCAAACCTCGGAATGATTCAATATTTTTATGCCCTTGGAAATAAGATAAGCTAATACTTTGTGCTTGACGATAGTTGTTATGTAACACTAATCCAGACACTTGCTCAGTCATTTTTTGTAACCAAACATTACGCTGCTTAACGGTTAAATCACCTTTTGATACCAACTTATCCAATAGAATTTTAATGTTAACTTCTAAATCCGAGCAGTTAACCCCCGCGGCATTATCAATAGCATCAGTAAAACATTTCCCGCCATGTACTGAGTATTCAATACGCGCACGTTGTGTCATGCCTAAATTACCGCCTTCACCAATCACTTTACAACGTAATTCAGAGCCATTCACACGTAAACTATCATTGGCTTTATCACCTACATCTGCATGATTCTCTTTTTCGCTTTTAACGTAAGTACCAATACCACCATTCCAAAGTAAATCGATCTGCGCCTTAAGCAATAATGAGATCAGTTCTGTTGGTGTTACTTTTGTCGCTTTAATATCGAATGCTTTCGCCATTTCAGCTGAAACAGGAATTGATTTAGCTGAGCGTTCAAAAACGCCACCACCAGCTGAGATTAATTTAGCATTATAATCACTCCAACTGGTTCGTGGTGTATCAAATAAACGTTGGCGCTCTTCATAACAAGCATCTAACTCTTGAGGGTTCGGATCAATAAAGATATGTAAATGGTTAAACGCCGCCAGTAATTTGATTTTTTTAGAACACAACATGCCATTACCAAACACATCACCAGCCATGTCACCTATCCCTATAACGGAAATAGGTTGCTCTTGAACATCAACGCCTAGCTCTCGGAAATGACGCTGAACACTAATCCAAGCACCTTTTGCGGTTATCCCCATTTTTTTATGGTCATAGCCATTACTGCCACCTGATGCAAAAGCATCATTTAACCAAAAGTCTCTGTCAGTCGCTAATTCATTAGCAATGTCAGAAAAAGTCGCTGTTCCTTTATCAGCGGCTACCACTAAATATGGATCGTCATTATCGTAACGAACCACTTGTTGTGGAGGAATCAAATTACCTGCTTCTAGGTTATCTGTAATATCCAATAACGCACTAATAAACATTTTATAACAGCTAATCCCCTCTTTCATGAAGGCATCTCTGTCCATGGTTGGGTTCAGGTATTTAGCAACAAATCCGCCCTTAGCACCAACCGGTACAATAACCGAGTTTTTTACTTGCTGTGCTTTTACTAACCCTAATACTTCTGTTCGGTAATCTTCACCACGATCCGACCAACGTAACCCGCCTCGAGCAACACTGCCTCCACGTAAATGAACCCCTTCAAATCGCGGAGAATACACAAAGACTTCATAGCTTAGGCGAGGTAATGGAATGTCGCTAA
Source organism: Psychromonas aquatilis (assembly GCF_038155185.1). NCBI lineage: Bacteria > Pseudomonadati > Pseudomonadota > Gammaproteobacteria > Alteromonadales > Psychromonadaceae > Psychromonas > Psychromonas aquatilis. Next base: position 17,019 of record NZ_JBAKAZ010000052.1, on the reverse strand, counting down.
TTTTTGCATGATCAAATTTAAAGCTGATGTAATCTGCAAATTCACCATTGTTTTGTTGAAAGTAATTACTGCGAATCGTCGCCATAATTAATTCTACAAATTTTCGTAAGACGCGATCTTCATTTAAGTTACTGACATTGTTTAACGACTCTAAAATAGCCTCTTCTAAAGCGACCTGCTTATCCAAGCTAATGGTTTTATTAGGATTAAATCGAGCATGAAATAGATCGACTATTTGTTTCACGAAGCCACTGTGGTCCAATAATATTTTCGCTATCGCAAAATGACTGAAACCAAAGCGGATCTGTTTCATATATTTAGCATAAGCGCGTAACATCGCGATATCACGCCAATCAATACCTGCGCCTAAAATTAATTTATTAAACGGGTCATTATCAGCTTGTGCATACCAAATAGCTAAAAATGCCTCAGAAAATAGATCGCGGTAATTCTCAGGGTCAAAGCCATTATCGTTCACATACAGCAGTGTAAAGTCATATACCCAAAAAACACTCTCACTTTTAGGGGAAACTTGATATGGGTACTCTTGCGCAACCTTTAAACCGAGGTTTTCTAAAACAGGGATTAAATCAGATAACAATAACGCGCCATCTTGATGGAATAACTTTAATTTTAAACCACTACTATTACCTTCAATAGAGCGATAAAAACGCAAGCCCATAGTGCGATCTTCAGATGCAAATAATGACTCTATTCGCGCAATATCGGCGACTGCAATACGTGAGCTAAAATTAGCTTGGTAACTTGCCGGGAAAGCCGTTTCATACTTACGCGTTAATTTTATAGCCGTTTCTTCACCGTGATTTTCAATTAGCGACTCTTGCAACTCTTCATGCCAAGCTTTGGTTATTTGCTGCATACGGAGCTGAATCGCATCGACTTCTAACTCACCTTCAAAAGGTTTATCAAGATGAATCACCAAACGTAAACGTGCTAGATTGGATTCACTTAGGTAGGTCTGAAAGTCAGTATCCCCAATATTCATAGTACGTGATAATAACTCAACAAACTTAAGTCTTACTTCAGTGTTGTACAGGTCACGCGGTACATACAATAAAGCGGTTACAAAGCGTTTATTACCGTCAGTTCTTAAAAATAATTTAAGCTGTTTTCTTTCTTGCGCATGCAACACAGCAACGACATTATTTAATAAGGTTTTTTCATCACATAACAATAAATCTTCAACCGCATAAGTTGATAAAATCTGAGTTAACTCTTTGTAATAATGCCCGCCTAAACTTAATCCTGACTGCTTGAGAATATTACTAATTTTATGGCCAATAACAGGGATACCTAATGGACTTCCACTATAAACCGATGAGGTGTAAAGCCCGACGACTCTGAACCCACCTATTAGCTCCCCTTTTTTATTAAACTGCTTAATATAAACAACATCAGGGTAAGCAACACGGTGGATCATCGCTCGTTGTGAAACCTTGCTAAAGTGTAATAACGAAGGTTCATTTAATTCACCTAGACAATCAAAATGGCTTTTATCTGACATAAAGTCACTGCGCTTCAATAGCCCTAATGAGCTATCCTCAGTCATTGTGATGGTATTATTTTTGACAGTGAAATGATCACAACCAAGGAAGGTAAAGTGATCATCGAGCATCCATTCTAAATAAGTTTGATGCTCCGTAAACTCAGGCTTATTTTTGATATCAGCACTTTCTTTTTGGCTGATTTTTATCGCATTTTTTACGTTATTGATCATCGCCGTATAATCATCAACGACTAAAGAAACATTCGCTAAGGCTTTTTCTATACTTTGTTTTATTTTCAACCGCTCAGAAGAAGAACTTGTTTGATCAATTTCAATATAAAGTAATAAGTCGGTATTCTGATCGTTAACATCAACAACATCGGCATTGAGCTCTTTTAACTTACCTGTTGCCGTACGCTCCGTACAAAGCTCACTATAAAATATACGGTGTAGTTTAGTATTATGAGTATTTAAAGTAATCTTTATCGTATCAATAACAAAAGGAATATTACGGCTTAACACCGTGATAATAGAATGGCTTGATTGCCACTCTTCTTGTTCGACATCCGGATTAAATACGTTTACTTTTGCTATCTGGCCTTTCCAATGACGTACTTCACGCCATAACGAAACGGTTAAACCCGCTAAATCATCTGGTTTAATGGATGTTAAATCGACAATGCTAACATCTCGATAAATACCATTAATAAAACTGGCTAATAACGATTGCTCTCGCACCGGAAATTGTGCTTTAAGTTGTGAGAATATTTGCTCTAATATGTCGGTTTTTTGGCTTGTTTTTATATTCATATACACCTACTTACAGGGAAAGGTTAACGACCTAATACAAGGCTAAGTGAAAAAAACAAATAAACAACAAGAAAAAGCTATAAGCTTCTATTAATACACAAAAAAATGGCAAAAATGCGACGAAGGAATCAGAAGAGATTTTTAAATGAATCGGCATCTAACAAGAAGTACTTTATAAAACTCAAAATTTAAGAAAAGCTGCTGAAAAATGAATATAAAAGCCGTTAGAAATGACGGATAAAGTAACCTTAATTAAGGCTATCTCAACACTGCCTGAAACTTATCCAAATTTCCCCTTATAAGAGCGTCCCTCAAGAGTAAAATGGCAAGGCGTTCCAATGGGATACACTAAACGTTTAAAGGTGAAGTGCTCACCAGAAACTGCACGACAGGTATCACTAACCTTTACTCCTTCTGAATTAGTCCAAGTTTTAGCCAGTACAACACCACCAAAACTAAGCTTAATCATAAGTGCAATAATATAGAGTTTATGCATACCAATCTCCTTACTGTATAAATAACATACAAAATAGAGTCATTACTTTTATACACTCAGGAGTAGTAAATAACAAGGAAAACAGCGTTACTTTGAAGCAGTATTTTGGATTAACTGGGTAAGAATAGGTGTTGAATAACGAAAGACTATGGTTCTTTATTTATCATAAGCCCCGATATCTGTATGTTCCAAGGGGAGAAAAAGAAAAATTTAATTCCCCCCTCTTTAGGGCATTGTTACGAAAATTGAGTTTTTATCGCTCCCAGCGATCGACTTCCTTGCCATTTACATAGTTAATTCGTTCTATGAGAACTCCTGACTGGTTATATCCTTTGGATACTCCTTCTTGTTTACTGTTCTTGTAGTTCGTTTCCCGTTTTAGCTCGCCACTCTCGTAATACTCTTTTAATACGCCTTCTAATTTACCGTTCTTGAAGTTCGCTTCCGCATTTAGAGCGCCATTCTCGTAATAGGCTTTAGTTACCCCTTCTTGTTTACCGTTCTTGTAGTTCATTTCACGTTTTAGAGCACCACTCTCGTAGTAGTTTTTTGTTAGCCCGTCTCTTTTATCACTTTTGTAATTTTCTTCCCGCTCTAGAGCGCCATTCTCGTAGTAGGCTTTAGTTACCCCTTCTTGTTTACCGTTCTTGAAATTCTTTTCACGTTGTAGAGCGCCGCTTTCGTAGTAGTTTTTTACCCCATCTACTTTGTCGTTCTTGTATTCTATTTCCACCTTAATAGCACCACTCGCGTAATAATCTTTTATGACTTCAGCTGAAGCATTAAGTGATAAAAACATGAGCAGAACAACAATTGATTTATTAAACATAATTCGCCTATAAGTAGAGAGTCTAAACCGGACATCCATTAATTTACATTATTATGATGATACGATCTCGGTTATCGAAAAGCTAAGAGAACAATAAAAATTATTCAATTATTGAAAATAATACGTTTAATTTAAAAGAAAAAACTTAAAGGTATCAGTCCAAACCGGACATTCATTAATTTACATAATTATGATGATACGGTTTCGGTTATCAAAAAGCTAAGTGAGTCTTTTATTTATAAACAGCTGAGCCATTTATGAATAGCAGAAATTATCTAATTCAAGGCGCTTTACCAAAACGTTTAGTGTTTATTAAAGCAGTGGTAATGCAATGATGAAATAGATGATTTATGCAACAAAACATCAAACACAAAAAAGCTCACCGAAGTGAGCTTTTAAAATGCTTCATAGGTAGCATTCTGGATAGTAAAAATTGTTTAATTCAAAGCGCTTTACCAAGACGTTTAGTGTTTCTTAACCGAGTGGCAACGCAACGATGAAGTAGACGATTTATACAGTCAGAATTACATCATTCCGCCCATTCCGCCCATGTCAGGCATAGGTGCGGCAGGTGCTGAAGCTTCTACAGGAATATCCGTGATCATACATTCAGTTGTGATCATTAATCCGGCAACAGAAGCTGCAAATTGTAGTGCGCTACGTGTTACTTTAGTTGGGTCTAGAATACCCATTTCTAACATATCGCCGTACTCACCAGTTGTTGCATTGTAACCGTAGTTATCTGTACCTTGTTGTACGTTGCTTGCTACTACTGATGCTTCTTCACCACAGTTAGATACGATTTGACGTAATGGCGATTCCATTGCACGTAATGCTACACGGATACCTACATTTTGATCGTCGTTATCACCTGATAAGCCTTTAAGCAGACCAGCAACACGTACTAGTGCAACACCACCACCGGCAACAACACCTTCTTCAACGGCTGCGCGAGTTGCGTGTAATGCATCATCAACACGGTCTTTTTTCTCTTTCATTTCAACTTCAGTTGATGCACCTACTTTAATCACGGCAACACCACCTGCTAATTTAGCAGAACGCTCTTGAAGTTTTTCTTTATCATATTCAGATGAAGACGCTTCGATTTGTTGTTTAATTTGACCAACACGCGCTAGGATTGCTTCTTGCTCACCAGCACCATCGATAATTGTTGTTTCATCTTTATTGATAACAACACGTTTAGCTTGACCTAGATCTTCAAGTGTTACTTTTTCTAAGTCTAAACCAATCTCTTCAGAAATCACTGTACCAGCTGTTAGGATAGCGATATCTTGAAGCATTGCTTTACGACGGTCACCAAAACCAGGTGCTTTAACTGCAGCTACTTTTACAATACCGCGCATGTTGTTTACTACTAATGTTGCTAGTGCTTCACCTTCAACATCTTCAGCAATAATCATTAACGGTTTTGATGATTTAGCAACAGCTTCTAGTGTTGGTAATAGCTCACGAATATTCGCGATTTTCTTATCAACAATTAGAATAAATGGGTTATCAAGTTCAACAGTACCCGCTTCTTGGTTTGTCATGAAGTAAGGAGATAAGTAACCACGGTCAAACTGCATACCTTCAACCACGTCTAGTTCATTTTCTAAACCTTGGCCTTCTTCAACAGTGATAACCCCTTCGTTACCTACTTTTTGCATTGCTTTAGCAATGATTTCACCAATCTCTAAATCAGAGTTTGCAGAAATAGTACCTACTTGTGTAATAGCTTTAGAGTCAGCACATGGTGTAGATAACTTTTTAAGCTCTTCTACTGCTGCTTTTACTGTTTTATCAATACCACGCTTTAAATCCATTGGATTCATACCCGCAGCGACCGCTTTTAAGCCTTCAGTAATGATAGATTGCGCTAAAACAGTTGCAGTTGTTGTTCCGTCACCAGCAGCATCGTTTGTTTGAGACGCAACTTCTTTAACCATCTGTGCGCCCATGTTTTCAAACTTATCAGCAAGTTCAATTTCTTTAGCAACCGTCACACCATCTTTTGTGATATGCGGAGCACCAAAGCTTTTATCAATAACTACATTACGGCCTTTAGGACCTAAAGTAACACGTACAGCATTCGCTAATATGTTAACGCCTTCTTGCATTTTTAAACGTGCATCATTACCAAATTTAACTTCTTTAGCAGACATGATATTTTCCTTTCATTTTTCTTTTAATTAGAATAAACAGTAATCTTTAACGATTATTCAACAATCGCTAAAATGTCATTTTCGCTTAAGATTAAAACTTCTTCGCCTTCGATTTTTTCAGTTTTTAAACCATAGCCTTCACTGAAAATAACAGTATCGCCGACTTTTACTGCAAGCGGTCTTACTTCACCACTTTCTAAAATACGGCCATTACCCACGGCAATAACTTCACCACGAGTTGATTTTTCAGCAGCGCTACCAGTTAAAACGATACCACCAGCAGATTTAGTTTCTTTTTCTGTGCGTTTTAAAATAACGCGGTCATGTAGAGGACGAATAGACATAATGACTTCCTTTGATAGTTAACGAATTATGTTGTTTAAAGTGATGGGGACAAAAAGAAGCTATTCAAGTCTATTTGTAAAAAAAATTATTAATTTTTTCTTCGTTTGCATAAAAAAACCAGCTTAAAGCTGGTTTTTTTGAGAATCTAAAAGAAGTTTAAATTGAAGCCGGTTTAGATTGTGAAAGTTCTGCAACAATTTTATTCATTTCACTGACTGCAATACGTATTTTTTGTTCTGAACTAACATTCTTATAAGCAACAATTTTGCCCTCTACAATCCTAAAACGTCCTAAGCCTGCAATAAAAATACGCCCGTTGAAAAAGCCTTTTGCAAATTTTGCAATTTGGCGAGGCTGGTACTTTTTAAAAACTCTTAAACTACTCGAACGATTAATCTTCATCTCGTTTCCTTGTCTATTATTTCTCTAACCTATTAATATTTAGTCATTATTTAGCAATAATAGTTCACTAATATTTACTGCGCGAATATTACACAGCGAATATGACAATTTAATTGCAACTAACTAAAAGCATCCTGCTGGTTAATCTTTATCTATTCTCTTATCTTCTTTATGTTCAAACTCACCTTCTATAATCGAATCATCATTAGACGATCGTTGTCCGAAACCTTGACTTGTAAAACCACCCATTGAACCAGCAGAAGTAAATTTAACGTTAGCTAATAGAAATTTAGCAATAGCAGCTCGAATAGTCGGTTGTAGCAATAAAAGGCCACCAAAGTCTGTCACAAAGCCCGGTGTAACCAATAAAATGCCGGTGATAATTAACATCACACCTTCGATCAACTGTTGTCCTGGCATTTCACCAGCAGCCATACGTTCTTGTAGCTTTTGAACTAGCTGTAAACCTTGGCTTCGCACTAAAGCAGAACCGACTAACGCAGTAATAATAACCAATGAGATTGTTGGCCATACACCTAAAAATCCCCCTACTTTAACAAATACAAAGATTTCTAATAATGACATGCCTGTAAAAAGTAAAAATAACCGAGCAAACATAACAACCTCAAATAATTAATAATAATCACTTACTATATTGGGGGTGATTTAATAAAATTCAACCATGCAAGGCTAAAAACATTAGTCATACTTTAATTTATGAATGAGTAATGACGCCGGTAACAAAATTAATGCCATCACTAAAAACACTGTCCCGTCTTCAGGGGCGTATAACCAACCAGACATAAAAGTTAATACCGCCATAATTAACCCTAATGCCACACCCGAATAAACGGTTTGATAACTCACCATTAAATAATCTTTTTGCATCGCAATAAAACGCATTGCCGCTAAGTGTGCTAGTGCAAATGTAAACGCATGAAAGGTTTGTACAAACATTAATAACGCTAAATTAGTAGTTTGGGATAACACCGACCAACGAATAAGCCCTGCCAATAAAGCTAAAAAACACATCTTTTTCACTGACCAATGACCAAAAAGCTTGTCGTTAAAGCGCATTAATAATACTTCAGCCGCCACTGCAATCCCCCATAATAGAGCAACATTAAATTCAGAAATGCCCATGGAGTCCCAATACAAAGCACTAAAAGAGTAATAAGCTGCATGGCTTCCCTGTATAAGACCCATGATCAATATAAAGTAGATAACATTGGGTTGCTTTACCAAAGAAAACAAATTTTGGTCGATATGTTGTGGTGAAGGGGATTGTTCCTGTAACTGTGGACTCAGCTTAATTAAACTTAATAAATAATTGCAAAATACGGCAAAAATCATTAACCATAAAATACTTTCATGGTTAAATGTTTCAATAGACCACCCAACAACTGTAGAGCCGACGATAAAACTAACTGAGCCCCACAGTCGTACCTTGCCATAATTGATTTTAATCTGCTTAACCAGCCGAGTACCAATGATATCGCCAAGCGGAACCATCGGCGCCATTAAAAAGTTAATGAATAAGGTTGCAGCAGCTAAGGCATACCAACCTTGAAAAAAGACCAGTAATAACAAGCAAATAAGTGCAAAGAAAGTGAGATAACAAACCATTTTTAATGGTGCATTAGCCGATTTAAGACGAGGTAATAAACCAATATTGCTAACAAAACGTAATACCAAACCTAATGAAAACAAGGTGCCTATTTGCTCAGGGCTAACCCCTTTACTTGCTAACCATGTCCCCCAAAAAGGGAGAAATATTCCCCAGATAAAAAAGAAACAAACAAAATAGGAAGTGATCCAGGATTTAGCAGCAATATTCAACTTTAAACTCCATTTAAAATTATATAGTTAGATGCTAATTGTAGCGCTTATAGGACATAAGAATATACTAATAAATATAATTAAAAGGACAGCTGATCATACTTATTAAGGCTCTGGATTTCTGGCTTTTACTCTAGTGGTCATTTGATATCGGTAATCGTCATCACTAGCAAGTTCTGCGCTGATACTTATATCAACACTGCGAAACCTAGCGAAGGAGTGAACCGATACACTTTCATTAAAATAGAGTAACGTTATTTTTAAAAATTTGGGATCGGACAAGTTATACCAAAGACCGCTATTAAAGCACTGACTGGCTTGTTTATTTACGTGACGTCCGAATTGCAGGTTCATTTGATCTTGCGAGTAACGAAACCCCATGTAATGGGAAGAGCTAATCGCTAAGGAATGATCATAATTATAAGCATAAACAATACAGGCCTTTGTTTCACTATTATAGGTATCCACAACCTTATTACTATTGGCCCCAACCATAAATTCCTCTCCGCCATATCCCGCTCGACGAATATCATCTTCCATCAATGCAACCAGCCCTTGTAAGTCAGTACGTAATTGTGAAAATTGTAGGGCTTTATAACCAGCACTTACATTGGAAACATATAAACCAACCACCATGCTCAACAGTAGTGAACCCAGTAATAATGCAATGAGTATTTCAACAAGGGTAAAACCACCTTTTAAAGATTTAGTCGTTAACATTGCTTGTACCCCATATAGTCTTGATCTGGGGCACATATTCTTAACCTCATCGCACTTTGAATAACAGATAATTGCTTACCTTTACTATTGGTAAAAGTAATTGAGCCAGTTTCAACCGAGAAGCGTAAAGGACCATAAGAAGCTTGCGAACCACTAAACCTAATATCGCCATCATTAATCGTTAAATGCGGACCATCAAAAAGCTCGTTAACCATCTCTAGCTCACCAAGCAGACAAGACTGAGGCGTAAAACAATCACATCCAGATGCATCACTTATCCCCATTTTCCATAACTTATCTTGCTCACAAAATTGCACATAAACTCGTTGATTACGCTTAACAGCCTCACTTTTAGCAAACTTCAATGTGTAATAAACCTGCTTAACGACATGCGATATAGATTGCTCTGCAAATAGCGATTGATAGGAGCTGGTTGAAACCAATAAAAGGATACCTAGGATAAGCAAGGTGATTAACAGCTCTATTAAGGTAAACCCTTTTGTAATAGTCATTTCTATCAAACCTCCTTCAGCAACAAAACAAACTGCTACTATCAGAATAGGACAGATATACAAATAAGGCTTTTAGATACGCTTAATTTAATGGGGAAAGTAAGGTGATTTTGTTTATGAAGGAGAATAAATTGAAATAGCTAAAAGACGTGCTAAGCACAAAATATAAACCTATTTTTTGGCAGAGAAAAAGTATTCTACATAATCAGAAAGATCAAAAAAGTTATTAATAACCGCATTAAACGTCATAAAATTGTCATACAGCCGCATTAAGGTATCCCTGTAACCAATCAGATTGAAACGCAAAGTTAAGGAGATACCATGCAACAGAATCAATTTAATGATAACGACATCAATGTAGATAACTTGTACGCAACTCCAGTAAAAAGAAAACCCAAACCGCGTAAATGGCGTGAAATTGAAGATATCAAAGCGCAACTATCTTTGGCGAAAGAGCTACGAGAAATCGATGCCTCTTTTAGCGTCTCTCAAACTGAATTAATTTAATATGTAGTAATACAAGATCAGCACTGCTGATCTTGTATTTAAACAATAACCGTTAAGTTATAACAAAGGTCTTTATCAAAGTATGAGTACTAGTCTATTTAATGTATTAACTTTCATTTTTAAATAGCCATCTCTGCTATTACAGAGCTCATCTTGATTATGTTTTTAAGCCTCGTCTTGAAAGATATAATCGACTGTCAGCCCTTGTTTAGACAAAATAACATGTAACGCCTTTAGTGCTTCTACTTGAATTTGGCGCACCCTTTCTCTAGTAAGACCGATCTCTTGTCCTACATTCTCCAACGTATCCGCTTCATACCCGAGCAAACTAAAACGTCTTGCTAACACTTCACGTTGAGTTGGCGCTAAGCTTTCTAACCAAGTAATAATATGCAACTTCATATCTTTTCTTTGCAATTTTCCTTCTGGCGTAGCGTTACTTGGGTCTGGGATAATATCTAACAGCTCTTTATCTGTTCCATTACCGATACATTTATCAATGGAACTAATCCCTTCATTTAACTTTAATATTTTATCCACTTCTTTAGCACTAACATCCAGTTCCTGTGCTATCTGTTCAGGTGTTGGGTCATATTGAAGTTTATGAGCTAACTCTTTACTGGTTCTTAAATAAGAATTTAACTTTTTAACAATATGAATAGGTAAGCGAATAGTGCGGGATTGATTCATAATCGCTCTTTCTATATTTTGACGCACCCACCAAGTAGCATAGGTTGAAAAGCGAAAGCCTTTTTCGGGATCATACTTTTCAACACCATGAATTAAGCCTAGGTTTCCCTCTTCAACTAAATCTAAAAGCGATAAACCTCGATTAGTGTAGCGACAAGATATTTTTACAACGAGGCGAAGATTACTTTCAATTAAACGACGACGGGATACCTGATCTCCTCTAAGTGCGCGACGGGCATAATAAATTTCCTCCTCTGCAGTTAGTAATGCTGCTGAGCCTATCTCACCTAAATAGAGCTGTGTTGCATCAGGGGCTTCATACTTATGAGTCGCCTTGGCCTGTTTAGCTTTCAAAGGCTCAGATAATTCATTAGCGACATATTTTTTAGGTTGAATATTTTCCTTGATAGTATCGGCCATGGTAACACTCCTTTTACCTATATTTGGGTTAGATAACCTAGATAAATAAGCCATCTAACTTTCTATAATATGAGTAAGTTAGTGTGTTATAGCACTCACCTTTTAGGTAGGTAACGTAATGGGTCTACAGATTTTCCTCGGTAACGAATATCAAAATGTAAATAGACGCTATCCGTTCCACTATCTCCCATTTCGGCTATTTTTTGGCCTAATTTTATCTGATCATTTTCTTTTACAAGCAACTTTTCATTATGTGCATAAGCACTTAGGTACTCATGATTGTGTTTGATGATAACTAGATTGCCATACCCTCTTAATCCATTTCCGGCATAAACAACCTGACCAGCAGCTGCAGCATATACAGGCGTACCACGACTATTAGAAATCGAAATACCTTTCATCCCTTGAGTTGAACTAGCAAATGATTTAATTAATTTACCTTTGCTAGGCCATTTCCAAACAGATGCTGTTTTATCAATGGGCTGTGTTTTACTCGGCTGTGTTTTAAGTGAGCTTTCCTGAGCTACATTTTTAGAGCTTTTCTGAACTGCGTTTTGGGAACTCTTCTTAACTACCTTTTTAGAATAGGACGTTGTCGGCTTTTTCTCAATTTTTTTAGTCGTCTTTTTTTGACAACTTTGAGCTGTACAAGCAGAAGATGTTTGTTTTTTAACTTTTTGTGAAGTTGATTTAGTACTTTTTTTGCGGAGTTGTAAAACTTGACCTTCTTTAATGATATAAGGTTTTTTTAAGTTATTGCGTGCTATTAACGTATTAACATTCATTTTTGCACGCCAAGCTATCGAATAAAGCGTATCACCTTTATGGACAGTATAATTTAACTGTCCAGGTTTAATGGTTTTACCCTTTGCAACGTACGAAGAGGTTTTATTAGATTTCACATCATAAACAGGTGCTCGTCCGGTAGACGAACACGCCGCTAACAAAAATAAAATCGAAAGTAATAAATATTTCACTTTAGTAACTAATGTTTTAATGAAAAATATAAAACAACCACTGCAGCAATTGTTAACCAACCAAGTATATCGATATACTTAACTAGTTTATCTTCCATTCTAACTCCTCCTAATACCATTAAGCTCGAAACTAAAAAAAAACGTAATGATCGACCTACGATTGCAATGCCTATAAATGGCCAAAACAGCATCCCCATAATGCCAGCAGTAATGGTAAATACTTTAAATGGGATCGGTGTGAAGCTAGCAATAAAAATAACCATTATCCCCCATTTATCAAACCAAGATTGGGCAACCAACATCTTGTCTTGATACCCCATCATTTCAATAAAAGGTAATACGACAGGGTCATACAAAGCACTCCCCAAATAATAACCACATGCGCCACCTAATACAGAAAACAATGTTGCAAATAGTGCATATTCCCAAGCTCGCTTGGGTTTTGCTAATGCCATTGGCGCAAGCATAATATCAACAGGTATCGGCCAAAAAACAGATTCAATAAAAGCGGTAAAATACAAATATATTGGTGCGTACTTATGTTTAGACCACTCCATTACTTTTATATACAAAGGCGTAAATATTTTCAACAGTAATTCTCTTCTCTTAACTAAGCTTAATAGCCGTTATAATAAATAAGCAGGCGGGATTTATAGTAACGTTAACCATTGTTCTAAAATTGGTAATTGTGCTGTTGCCGTCAAATCAACTTTAATTGGAGTCATGGATACATAACCTTGCTCTATTGCATTAAAGTCAGTCCCTTCACTCGCATCATCAAGTTTACCTGGAGGCCCCACCCAAAAAATTTCTCGTCCTCTTGGGTCAACACTTTGTTCAACCATTTCAGCTTGGTGGCGCTTACCTAATCGAGTGACTTTAATTCCTTTGATTTGCTCAAAGGGTAAATCAGGAACATTAATATTAATCACTTGATGGTGCGGTAATGGTGAACTTAATAACTTTTCTACTATTTGTGCCGCGTAACGAGCAGCGCTTTCATAATGCTTATCACCAGCCAAAGAGACAGCAACAGCAGGTAACCCTAAGAATCGCCCTTCCATTGCAGCTGCGACAGTACCGGAGTATAAAACATCATCTCCCATGTTTGCCCCTTCATTAATGCCAGAAACCACTAACTCAGGTGTACTTTTACACAGTTTATTTAACGCTAAATGGACGCAATCTGTCGGTGTCCCGTTAACTGAAATGTAACCATTAGACATGATGTTTTTTCTAAGCGGTTGCTCTAACGTTAAAGAATTACTGGCACCACTATGATTCCTTTCAGGGGCAACAACTAATGTCTTTACCTGTGGAATTTGGCTTAAATATTGTTCTAATATTGATAAACCTGGCGCTAAGACACCATCATCATTACTGACTAATATCATCATACATTTATCTCAACAAGCTCACGAATAATGCTCGTTGCATAACATCCTGATGGTAAATAAAAGGCAATACTTACCGTTTCATCATCCAACCATTTGTAGCTAAATGCGTCAGGTATCAATAAAAGTGGTCGTCGCTCTTGCTTTAACCCTTCTTTCGCTAGCCCTTGTTGTAAGTCAGCAAACTCCTGTAAACAAGCCAATTCATATTGTTGCGCTTGATCTGTGGAAGTTAATTCCCCTTTCCCCCACAAGGGTGCTGTTAAACAGACCTCACGATCCGTTAAACGTTGCAAAGTCTGTGTAGATAAATCTGGTAAAGGGAAAAAAGAACGATTTGCGACAAATTGTACGCAATCACCTAACATCGCAGTAGACTCTAGATTATCTTTGATACGTTCAGAGATCACGCGGTTAAACAGGTAACTTCTTGCAGCACTCAAATACATACCACGTTTAAATCTATCTTTAACACGTCGCCCATTAAATAACTGCACTGCAGCATTCACATTATGACCATTATAGCCAAAACGCTGATTACCAAAATAATTAGGAACACCCTGCTGTACTTTATCTAATACTAATTGTAATGCAGGCTTATCAGAGACTTCACGCAAAGTAATATTGAAGTAATTCCCTTCTAAACACCCTGTACGTAGCTTTTTATTATGGCGGATAACTTTTAAAATGGTCACGCCTTCCGCTTCAAATTGAGAGAAATCCGGCGTCACCTTACCTGGGATATATAATGAGAACCATTGATAAGTTTCAGCTTGGCGATCTTTTAAGCCAGCATAACTGACATTCTTTGCCATAATTCCTGCAAACTTAGCTAACTGCCTTGCTAAATAATCAGTATTTTCACCGATCTTTTTAATCCACAGACAAACATGCTCACCTTCGCCGGTAAGTTCAAAGCCTAGCTTTTCTTCTACAACAAAATCTTCACAGTGCTGTTTAAAACGAGCTTGGCAAACAGGTTTGCCATATAAATAATTGAAATCGAGAGAATATACCTTCTTCTCCTCATTAACTTCACTCATGAATCAGCCTTTAATAACAGTACAACAGCGTGACTAGAAATACCTTCTTTACGTCCCATTGGACCAAGCTGCTCTGTAGTCGTCGCTTTCACATTAATATTGCCAGCGTCAACGTCTAATAAACGTGTTAGTTCTGCACACATTTGATCGATAAAAGGCGCCATCTTAGGTGCTTGTGCAATGATGGTTATATCTGCATTGCCAAGGCGGTAGCCTTTTTCTTTAGCTTGTTGATACACATTTAATAGTAACTCTCGACTATCAATGCCCTTATAAGCAGCGTCATTATCAGGAAAGTGTCTGCCGATATCGCCTAAGGCCAAAGCACCTAAAATAGCATCACATAGTGCATGGATAGCGACATCCCCATCAGAATGCGCAAGTAAGCCTTTTTCATAAGGGATTTTAACACCGGCGATAGTAATAGGTCCTTCACCGCCAAATTTATGTACATCATAGCCATGGCCAATACGGATCATATTTTTTCCTTAACGAGAGAGTTAAATTTTGAAAGATAAAATTCAGCTAATAATAGGTCTTCGGATTGCGTTACTTTTAAATTATCACTACGGCCTTCAATAATAGTCACTTGGCCGCCAGCTAACTCAATAGCCGATGCTTCATCTGTGATTAAATGCTGCTGTTGCACACCTGAAATGGCATCTATCAATTGTTTGTTGTTAAACATTTGTGGTGTTAATGCATGCCATAGGTTTTCACGATCTACGGTTTTCTTTATATGATTAAATTGGTCACTACGCTTCATGGTATCGCGGACACGGTAAGCTAACATGGCACCACTATTGGTCTCACGAGCATGAGCCATTAATTTATCGATATCACTGCTTTGAATACAAGGCCTAGCAGCGTCATGCACCAAAACATAGTCTGTTTCAGGTAAGGCTTTTAACGCACTTAATACTGAATCAACGCGCTCTTTTCCGCCTTTAACAACAGTTAATTTAGGATGTGTTGCAACCTTTAAATGTGCAAACCATTGGTCATCTTCAGAAACAGATACCACGACTCGCTGTATATCAGCATGTTCAATAAAAGGTTTTAAGGTATGTTCAATAATGGTGCTATCTAATACCGTTAAATATTGCTTAGGAATATCTGCTCCGACACGTTTACCAATGCCTGCAGCAGGAATGACTACAGAAAAACACGGATCGCTCATTTAATTTTCACCCTTAGGTACAATGCGAAAGAAAGTCTCACCTTCTTTAATCAAACCTAGTTCATTACGAGCACGCTCTTCAATCGCTTCAATACCTGTTTTTAAGTTATCAATCTCAGAGAACATAATTTGGTTTCGTTTTTGCAACTCTTCATTACTCGCAGTGGCCAGCTCAACATCTTTTGAAAACTCGCTATTGTCCTGTAATCCATTCTTTCCGAACCATAAATGATATTGTAATAAAGCAAATATAAAGATAAAAATAAGCAGTAATAAACGCATGTTAGTAACTCAGTATTTAAAAGATTAATAATCCCATATTAATCCAAAGATTAAAATAAACTCAATACTATCAGAAATAAGGGGATCTTATTTTTTCCAGAAAAAGAAATGATTTTCAAGTTCAGGAAACAAAGGATTAATAAACAGTTTATGAATCATGATACAGCCAACAATACCTTTAATGACGATCATCTGTTCAATTCCTAATAGATAATATGCATACCCTCCAATAAAAGCTGATAACAACATAAAAGTTTGGAAGAGTCGCATTTTTTTCACACTTAAAGCAACCAGTATAACGGCAAAATCAATCCAGGTTAATAATAAACCTAATGAAGGATTTGCTAAGTAATCATTCACTGAAAAGTAAGTGGCATAAGTTAGAAATAAAATCATGACAACTAAAATAATACGGGTGGTCTTAACAGAGAGTTCAGTAAAGTCACAGATATAACGATATAAAGTAACATTACCAACCACTAAATTCAGCAGTACCTTAGGCATTACACCAATTAAAATTCCCCAAACAACATCATTAAATACTGATAGAAATGATGCTAATCTCATGTTCTTCATTTTATTGAAGATCAATAAAGAGATATAAAAAAATACGCTTGTCCAACCAAGTATGTCGATAATTAAAGGCATGTTAATTCCCAGGGGAGATCTAAAAAGACGCGTATTTTACGCATACTTTATTAAATAAGATATGCTTTAAAGCTGATTTACAAAAATAGTGAATCAATCATCCTTATTGGTAAACTCCCCTACAACGACCTTGCTTCCTTTAAGTAAACAACAGATATTGACGTTCGCTGCGAGGCGGTGACTTTAGTCTCCCAGCTTGCGTTAAATCGAAAGACATAAACAAAATTCATCGAAGGTAAGTATGGAAAGGTAACTG